>CAMCWJ010000082.1 GCA_945882475.1 Bifidobacterium breve | reverse complement strand
GCTACTTCGGCATCGCTGACATTGCAGGGCGGGCAGGCGTGGATCCGGTTGAAGTTGCTGAACGGCAACAGACCGCCGGCTTTGCACGCGGCGAGCACGGCGTTCATCGCGGGGCTTGCTCCGCCATAGGGCGCCAGTGGTTCCCGGGTGGCCGGGTCGGCGACCAGTTCGATCGCCCAAAACACGCCCCGTCCGCGGACCTCGCCGACGCTGACGTGCCGCCGTGCCAATTCGCGCAGACCGGGTCCGAGAACCTCCTCGCCGATCCGTGCCGCGTTGGCCACCATGGCCTCGTCTTCCATCGCGTTGATGGTCGCCACCGCGGCGGCGGCCGCCAGCGGGTGCCCCGAGTAGGTCAGGCCACCCGGGTAGGACCGGTCGGCGAAGGTCGCGAAGATCGCGTCGTTGATCGCCACCCCGCCCAACGGCACATAGCCCGAGGTGACGCCCTTTGCGAAGGTCATCAGGTCGGGTACGACGTCAAAGTGTTCGATGGCGAACCATTTGCCGGTGCGGCCGAACCCGGCCATTACCTCGTCGGCGATGAAGACGATGCCGTAGCGGTCACATATCTCCCGCACCCCGGCCATGTACCCGGGCGGCGGGACCATGATGCCCGCGGTCCCGGGGACCGACTCCAGGATCAGTGCCGCGAATGAGGTGGGGCCCTCGTGCGCGATCAGGCGGTCCAGGTACTCCAGAGCGCGCTCGGACTCCTGCTGCTCGTTCTCGGCATGAAACGAGGACCGATACAGAAACGGTCCGTTGAAATGCACCACGCCACTGCTGGCGTAGTCGTTGGCCCAGCGGCGGGGGTCACCAGTGAGGTTGACCGCGGTATCGGTGCCGCCGTGGTACGAGCGGTAGCGGGAGAGCACCTTGTAGCGCCCGGTGTGCAGCCGCGCCATCCGAACCGCGTGCTCCACGGCGTCGGCGCCGCCGTTGGTGAAGAAGACCCGGTCCAGATCGCCGGGGGTGCGCTCGGCGATCAGCCGGGCCGCCTCAGATCTCGCCGCGTTAACGTGCTGCGGGGCGATCGTGCACAGCTTCGCAGCCTGGTCGGCAATGGCTGCAACGACTTTTGGATGCTGATGGCCGATGTTGGTGAACACCAGCTGCGAGGAGAAGTCCAGCAGCCGGTTGCCCTCGCCATCCCAGACGTAAGACCCATCCGCGGCCACGATGGTCATCGGCTTGATCTGGGCCTGTGCCGACCACGAATGGAACACGTGCCGGCGATCCAACTCGTAGGCCCGCCGGCCCTGTGCGATCTCGGAGTCGAGGTCCCGGCCGCCGGGTAGATCTGTCTCGATGGTCGTCATGGTCTGTCACCTCTCGAAGGAGTCTCACCTGCCGGCGAAGTTTACCGGCCGCCGGACCGAATGCGACCGGCCCGGAGCGGCAACGGTTGGGCCACCAACCGAAGCCGCTTGGGACACCGTTGCATCACGGTTGGGCAAAACGCCCTGGTGAGGGTCTGTCCGCCGGTGGTAGTCGTCGTGATGTTGATGTAGAAGTGGTGGAAGTGACTGTTGTGATCAGTTGGGGATCGACCCCATCGTTCTTCTCAGCAGAAGGGAATTCGAGATGAAACGTATCTTTGCACTGCTCGTCGGCGTGGCCCTGCTGTTGGTGGTGCCGGCAGTTGGCGGGGCGGCGGTTGGTTCGGCGGCGCCGGTCAGCCGGGATCAGGCAGTCGAGCTGGTGCTAGCCCGAGGGCTGGCTCAGCGCGGCGTGCCGTACTCGTGGGCCGGTGGCGACATCAACGGACCCAGCCTGGGAACCGGGGAGGGCGCGAGCATCGTCGGTTTCGACTCCTCGGGTCTGATGCAGTACATCTACGCCGGGGTGGGCGCCAAGTTGCCGCGCTCCTCGGGTGCGATGTACACGGTGGGCCAGAAGGTGACGCCCGACCAGGCGCTGCCCGCAGACCTGATCTTCTTCGGTCCCGAAGGCACGCAGAGCGTCGCGATGTTCCTCGGCAGCGGGCAGATGCTGGAGGCCACCGACGCGGGCGTGGCGGTATCCGCGGTGCGCACCAATGACATGGCGCCCTATCTGGTGCGGATCATCGCCTGAGAGAGGCGCCTCAGACACACTCCGTGCAGATGGTGGTGGCGCCACGGATCGTGGCCAGCCGGCTGCGGTGCTGAACCAGAAAGCAACTGCTGCAGGTGAATTCGTCTGGCTGCTTGGGCACCACGCGGACGGTGAACTCCTCGCCGGAGAGGTCCGCGCCCGGAAGCTCCCAGGATTCCAGGGGGTCGGATTCATCGACGTCGAGGACCGCAGACGACGCATCGGCGCGGCGACCGGCCAGTTCGTCGAGGGAGTCGGGCTCGGTATCCACCGGTGTTCGACGGGGGGCGTCGTAGTCAACGGTCATGGTGTCGTCCTTCCGGAGTCGTCGGCGCAGATGGCGGGTTGATGCCGACGTTATTCCCCCGCAAGCGGGGTTCTAAACAAAGTTTTCCGGAGTCAAACTCGCCAGAGTGACTCTTGGGCGACGCTGGCGGCAAGTGTACCCGCGCTGTCGTGAATCGACCCGAAGGCCAGGCCGCGGGCGTCACTGTGGCTGATGGCGACCGCGTCGTAGCAGTGCCACTCGTTGGGGTCCAGTGGCCGGTGCAGCCACAGCGCATGGTCCAGGCTCGCCGCCCCACCGGGGCCGGGTTCCTCCTCGCCGGGCGGCCGGGCCGTGGAGACCATGCCCAGATCGGAGACGAAGGTGATCGCGCAGGCGCGCAGTAACGCGTCATCCTCGACGGGCTCGCGGGAACGGAACCAGAACGGCTGCTGGGGCCACTCCGTCTGCCCACCGGCGGCCACCCTGGTCTCGAAGTAGTCCGCCCATTGCTCCGGGGGCGTCACGACCGCGGTGGCGTCCTCCAATGCGAGCCGAGGGGCCGCCGGGCGCTGCCAGTCCACGGTCGGTTCGGGCCGGTGGAAGGACACCAGCATCTCGAAGATCGGCACCCCGTCCTGACTCGCCGTGACCCGCCGGGTGTTGAACGAGCGGCCGTCGCGGGTGGTCTCCACCACATACTCGACGTCCACCCCGACCCGGCCGCCCCTGATGAAATAGGCATGCAGCGACTGCGGCAATCGGTCGGCGTCGACGGTCGCCCCGGCCGCGGCCAGCGCCTGCGCGGCGATCAGCCCGCCGAACAGCCGGCCCCCGGAGCCCAGCGCCACCGACGTCCGGAACGTCTCGCCGCTGCGCTCTAGGCGCACCAGGTGGGCGATCCAGCTCGGCATGCTCCTCCAGGGTTCGTGAACGGGCCCACGATAGCCGCCCCACCTAGACTGCCCACATGCAGCGGCACCCCCGAGGTGACTTCGATGCCCCGCCCGGTCTGCTCACTATCGACGACTGCGTGGACGCGCAGGGCCACATCGCGATGCCGCCGGGAACGACGCTGATCTCCCTGCTCGAACGCAACGTCGCCAGCGTCGGAGACACGGTGGCCTACCGATTTCTCGACTTCGCCCGCGCCGAGGGCCGGTCCACCGAGATCACCTGGACCCAGTTGGACACCCGGCTGCGGGCCATTGCCTCCCAGATACAGCAACGCGCCAGCAGGGGAGAGCGGGTGGCAATCCTGGCTCCGCAGGGCCTGGACTATGTCGCGGGTTTCTACAGCGCGCTCAAGGCCGGAGGCATCGCGGTACCACTGTTCGCTCCGGAACTTCCCGGCCACGCCGAACGTCTGCAGACCGCACTGGCCGATGCCCGACCCGGCCTGGTGCTGACCACCGCGGCCGCCCAGGGCGCGGTGACGGCGTTTCTGAACGGTCTGCCCGGGAGCGCACCGCAGGTGTTGGTCATCGATGAAGTCGACGACTCGGCAGCTGAGGCGTTCGCGGCCGTCACCATCGACGAGAACGACGTCTCGCACCTGCAGTACACCTCCGGTGCGACCCGACCGCCGGTGGGCGTGGAGATCACCCACCGGGCGTTCAGCACCAACCTGGTGCAGATGATCCTGTCGATCGATCTGCTCAACAGAAACACCCACGGTGTCAGCTGGTTACCGCTCTATCACGACATGGGGCTGTCGATGATCGGCTTTCCCGCGGTGTACGGCGGGCACTCCACCCTGATGTCGCCCACCGCCTTCGTCCGCAGGCCGCTGCGCTGGATCCAGGCGTTGTCCGCCGGTTCAGCGGTGGGTCGGGTGGTCACCGCCGCGCCGAACTTCGCCTACGAGTGGGCCGCCCAGCGCGGATTGCCGCAGCCGGGGGAGCACATCGACTTGAGCAACGTCGTGATGATCATCGGGTCCGAACCGGTCAGCATCGGCGCGATCACCGAATTCACCGAAGCGTTTGCGCCGCATGGTCTTCCGCCGAGCGCGATCAAGCCCTCCTACGGCATAGCGGAGGCCACCCTGATGGTGGCGACCACCGCCCCGGACACGCCACCGAGCGTCGCGTACTTTGACGGCGCCGAACTATCCGCGGGCCGGGCGGTCCCCGTGGCGGCCGGCACCCCGGACGCCGTCGCGCACGTGTCCTGCGGCCAGATCGCCCGAAGCCTATGGGCGGTGATCGTCAACCCCGACACCGGTGAAGAACTGCCCGATAACTCGGTTGGCGAGATCTGGCTGCACGGCGCCAACGTCGGCCGCGGCTACTGGGACAGACCCATCGAGACCGAATTCATCTTTGGCGCCCGCCTCGCATCCCGGCTGTCCACCGCAAGCCGGGCAGACCCGGTGGCGGCTGACGCCGACTGGCTGCGGACCACCGATCTGGGGATGTTCGTTGACGGCGATCTCTATGTGGTCGGCCGGATCGCCGACCTGATCACGATCGACGGGCGCACTCTGCAACCGCAGGACATCGAGGCAACCGCGGCGGACGCCTCGGCCCTGGTTCGACGCGGCTACATCGCGGCATTCACCGCCGCCGATGAGCAGGTGGTGATCATCGCCGAACGCGCCGCGGGCACAAGCCGTTCCGACCCCGCACCGGCGATCGAGGCTATCAGGAGCGCGGTGTCCCGACGGCATGGCGTGCGCGTCGCCGATGTCCGGTTGCTGCCGGCCGGGGCGATACCGCGCACCACGAGCGGCAAACTGGCCCGCCGGGCCTGCCGCGTTGAGTACCTTCATTCCCACTGACCCCGGGCGGGGTCGTCATTCCCGCTGACCCCGGGCGGGGTCTTCATTCCTGCTGACCAGCGGGATAGGTTGGCAAGATGCTGAACAGCCTGATCAACGCCTACCGCCGAACCGGCGCCGACGTGCCCTACGGCAATCCGCTGCCGTCGCACGACACCGAGATGGAGGGCTGGTTCTGGCGGGTCACCGACGAAGCCGCCGGCCGCGCACTGATCGCGTTGTGCAGCGTCAACCGGCAGCCGGCGGGGGACTGGTCTACCGCCGCGGTCGGGGTACATCCAGGCCTGGTGGTGCGGTCCGGGGCACTGGACAACGCGCGGGCTATCCGGTCGCCGTTCTCGGTCAGTGCCGGTGACGACTCGGGCAACTTCACGGTCAGCACCGACCGGGTCCGGTTCGAACTCGGCGACCTGCGCCTCAACATGGAGATCACCGATCGGTTTGCCTGGCCCAAGGCCTTCGGCGGCGGCGGGGTGTTCTCGGCGATCCCGTTCCTCAACCAGTACTGGCATCCCTACTGCCTCGGCGGGAGGGCAAGCGGCACAGTCGAATACGGTGCCGAGAGTTGGTCGTTCGACGGCGCCAAAGTGTACGCCGAACGCAACTGGGGCAAGGGCTTCCCACTGAGGTGGTGGTGGGGACAGGCGCACGACTTCGGTGCCGACGACGTGTGTGTTGCATTTTCCGGGGGACTGCTATCGCTGGGGCCGATCGCCCGAGACGTCAACGGGATCGTGGTCCGGGTGGGTAAGAAGGTCATCCGGATGACCCCGCCGGTACTGGTGCGCTCCGAGGTGGGCGACAACCAGTGGGTCATTCGCGGGAAGTCGCGCCGCTACGAGATCGAATTGGAGGGCGACGGCCGCCACCTACCTCCGCATGTCCTGCCGGTTCCCCTGCCGGCGCAGCGCCGCAACATCGACACCGACTTCGAACACCTCGGGGGCAGGCTGCACTGCACGGTGCGTGAGTCGGGTCGAGTGCTGTTCAAGGGCACCTCCGAACTGGCCGCCCTCGAGGTCGGGACGCGGCCGAAGTGACCGGAGGTACTCGATGAGTTTCGATACTCCCAATGGCAGTCGCGGCGTCTCCCAACCGGGTATCGCCAAGCAGTTCCTGAAGCTGTTCAACAAATTCTCCGCGGGCCGGATTCGCAAGACCGGCAAGTTCGGCGAACTGCCGTCCCTGGTGCTGACGACGGTGGGAAGCAAGAGCGGCCAGGAACGCAAGACCCCGCTGGCCTACTTCCCGGCCGAGGGTGGTGGCTGGTTGATAGTGGCCTCGTTCGCCGGGGCGACGAAGAACCCCAGTTGGTACTACAACCTGGCCGCACACCCCGATCGGGTATCCATTGAGTTCGCCGGGAGAACGGAATCGGTTGTCGCCGAACAACTTCACGGATCAGAGCGGGAAGCCGAATGGCGGAAGATCTCAGGCTCGTCGCAGCGGTTCGCCGACTACCAGGACAAGACCGACCGCCAACTGCCCATCATCCGGCTGCGGACGCGCTAGGCAGACGTCAGCGGCCATGCCAGTCAGGTGTGCGCTTCTCCTGCCAGGCCGCCATGCCCTCGGCAACGTCGTCGGTCGCCGCGACGACCTTGCGCATGACCTCACCGAAGCGGACCGACTCGATCCAGCCCATATCGGCGGTGCGCCACGCCACCTCCTTGGTGGCCCGCTGAGCCAGTGGTGCCGCCTTGGCGAGAACACGCGCCCATGCGTGAGCCTGCTCCTGTAGTTGATCCGGCTCGACCAGCTTCCACACCAGCCCGGTCTCCTTGGCGCGCTGCGCGTCGACGGGCTTTCCGGTGAGCAGTAGTTCCATCGCGTTGGCCCAACCGATCCGCTGGGGGAGTCGGATCGCGCCGACGATGGTGGGGATCCCGATCGACACCTCCGGGAAGCAGAATGTGGCCTCGGTGCTGGCAATTACGAAGTCGCAGAACAGCACTCCGGTCAGTCCGTAGCCGATACACGGCCCGTGTACGGCGGCGATGGTCGGCTTGAATAACTCCATTCCACTTTCAAAGGAGTTGATGGTGGGCTTCTCCCAAAAGGTACCGGCGAACGTGCCGACCGAGCCCGCACCGTCTTTCAGGTCGGCGCCGGCGCAGTAGACGTCGCCGTTGGCGGTCAGGACACCGACCCAGGCGTCCTCTTCGTCACGAAACCTGGTCCATGCCGCGTTGAGATCCGTGCGGAGTTGGCCGTTGATGGCGTTGCGGGCCTCGGGCCGGTTGAGGGTGATGGTGGCGATGTGGTCGCGCAGTTCGTAGGTGACGAGACTCATCGCTGCAGATTAGGGGGAGACGATGGCCGATTCCCGCATTTCGCTGCCCGGTATCTGTGCAGGCCGCGGTTACGCTGAAGCCGTGAAGGCACCCAGGAGGCTTGTAGCGATCATCGGTGCGGTGCTGCTGAGCATCGCGCCGGCCTTCCCGGCCGCCGCCGAACCGGCGAGCCCACAGACCACCCAGTGGATCGTGGTCGGGGTGCCCGAGGCAAGCGCGACGACCGGAACCCTCACGGCCTACCAGCGGGTCGGGCAAGTGTGGAAGGCCGTCCTTGGCCCGACGGAAGCCAAAGTCGGCGAATTGGGAATCGGCGCTCCCGCCGACGGCGTCTACCGGACCCCGGAGGGGACGTTCGCCTTCGATCAGGCGTTCGGTCGCCAGCCCAACCCCGGCACTAAGCTGCCGTACTTCCAGGCCGACGACCAGGATTGGTGGGACGAGGACGCTGATTCGCCGACCTACAACACCCACGTGCGGTCGGTAGAGAGTCCCTCGGGCATCACTGAGAACCTGTACGACTCTGGCCCGGTCTATGACTACGCGGTCAACATGGCAGTGAATCCGCAGCGGATCCCGGGCAAGGTGTCGGGAATCTTCCTGCATGTCACCGACGGCAACCCCACCTGGGGGTGTGTGGCCATCGGCCGCGACGAGATGCGCTCGATCTTGACCTGGCTCGACCCCGCGGCCGACCCTCGGATCACCGTCGGCGTCGGCACCCCGTCACTGGTGGCGGCATCACCTGCCGTCGGCGGGTAGCGGCTCAGCTCGTCGCGTCGAGGATCTTGATCGCGAAGATCAGCGAGTCGCCCGGCTCGATCCCGGCGCTGGGTTGACCGTCGGGGTAGCCGTCGGCGGAGACCATCGCGACCGCGACCGTGGATCCGACCTTCTGGCCCGCAATGGCCTTCTGGAAACCCGGCACGACGCGATCAAGGGCGAATTCGGCCGGCGCGCCCCGCTCGTAGCTGCTGTCGAAGACCGAACCGTCGCGGCCGTTGACGCCCATGTAGCAGACCGACACCGTCGCCGTGGGGGCCACGACCGGGCCGTCGCCGGCGATGAGCGTCTTCACCTGGGTCTGGGTCACGCTGAACGGCGCCTCAACCGTCACCAGCGGGGCAGCGATATCGGTGGATCCGGCGACCGCGACGCTTCCGGTTGCACCGGGCAGTGTCCACTCCGGTGCGGTCCCGTCCTTCGCCGCCAGTGTCGGACACGGGGTGACGGTAGTCGGCGGTGCGATGACCGTCGACGTGACCACCTCAGCGACCGACGGCGTGCTCGTCGATGATGTCTCCTTGGCGGCGCCGCAACCGGCGAGCAACAGGGTGAGCGACGCGGCACCGGCAGCAAGAGCGGCGGGGTAGGAAACGCGGTTTGAGTTCACGATTGGCCACGCTACAGGCAGGACTCAGTACCAAAAGCAGGGGACCACGTGACTCGGATTCCCCGGTGACCAGCCGTTCTGTAAGTTGACATAATGTGGCTTATCGGCACAAATCTGAACTGGGGATTCCGGCTCGGTTTCTCGCGCCTGCCCAATTCTGTCTAAACCGCTGAGGCTTGGTGTACGCACTCGCCAAGGCGGCCCCATCCCTGAATTCGACGCCGACTGCCCGTGTGGTCACCGCCCGGGTGCGCGCCGGCTTTGCCGCCGGTGAATCAGCTCGGGACGTGCAACCGCGCACCATCCGCCAGACATCGAGTCGGATTCCGAGTTGGGCCGCATCGGCCCTCCGATCGGCGGTCCAGCGCCAAGCATTAGATTCGTCACTGTGACGAATTGTAGTCGGATTCGCCCTTGGCAGCATTGGAGTTTACGAGGCGGAAATCAGGCCCGTGGTCTTGTCGATGGTGATCCAGACGCGTCGTTCGACGGACGGTCGATCAGCCATGGACTCACCGGGCTTCCGCTCAGCGTAGCTGTATGCGAATCGTCCATCGGTGAATTCGACGGTGTGCGGCTCGATCCGGTCTCCCAGGGACAACGCATTCGATGCGCGATACGACCCGGCGTCGTCGACGGCCACGACCGCGTAGTAGAACGTTCCACTGCCGCCGGGGTCGTGTTCAACCAGGAGCGCCGCATCCTGGCTGCCATCACCAGTGGCGTCCCCCATGACAGGTTCGCCGACAAGCCGGACAGTATTCGTGGCCGCCGAACCCGGCGCCCCGGGCATCTCGGCAACGCCATTGGTCAACGCGAATGTCTGGCCGTCGATCGTCACAGCGAGGTTCTTGACCCCCGTCGGAAGCAGGTCGCCGCCGTCGGTGAAATTGAACCGATAGACACCCGCGATCACGACCGCCGCGATGGCCGCGCCCAGAACCGCCACAGCGGCGACGATGAGCTTCTTCACGCGCCGCGCGGGCTCTGTCGTCAGGTCGCGTTCGGGGTACCGCATGCGCAGTCCGGACCACATTCGCACGATGCACAGGTGCATGCGGGGTTCGCGCACGCGGACCCGCAATCACAGTTCGGGCCGCACACACACGGCGAACAGGTACAGGCCGGGTTCTCGCACTTGGCTACATTGCTCATGCTCAAATTATAGGTTCGTTGCCGCTTGGACCGCCGCGTGCCGCGGTCAGTTCAGCCGAATGAAGTAGGACACCGTCCGCGGCGCAACCCTATTGCCGCCGAACCAGCCACTGACGCGGGCAGCCGTCCAGACATTCGCGGTCAGGCCCACCGGGTACGGCTTCGTCACAAACTGGTCGGCGTACCTCAGCGTGATACCGGTGTAGTTGACATCGAAGGTGATGGTCTCGCCCGCCGGCACCGAGTTGACCTCATCCTCCTCCGGTCGGATGCGCGCTTTGTCGACGTTGTAATACGGCGCG
>CAMCWJ010000081.1 GCA_945882475.1 Bifidobacterium breve | reverse complement strand
GATGGCGATCGTCGCGGCCGGATCGCTGCTTCCGACGGTCGTGGACTGGTTTGGCGCCCGGCGCGACCTGCGTTTGGTCGAGCCGCTGTTGCGCGAAATGCAGCGCCGCCACCCCGACGTCGGCATCGGGGTGCGTCCCCGCGGCCCGTTGGTTTTTCGTGTCGCCGAACGCCTTTCGACCATTTCCGATGCGCTCTACCTGGAGGCGACGGTCGCCGAACAGGGTCGACTCAACGGCGACGAGCCGGCCGTGCCCGTTGGTGTCAACTCAGCCGAGCAAGCTCGGGCGGTGGCCCGGTGGGTGCGGTCCGGCCCAACGCAGACGACAGAGACTTATCCGGGCTCGGACTGGCTGGCCCAGCCGGCGGGTTGTTCAGACCGGGAGTGGATCTTGGAGATCGCACGCCAGTACCGCCTGTTGGCGGGTTAGACCCAGCGGGGGTTAGACCCGGCGCGGGTTAGACCCAGCGGGAGCTAATCGAGGTGCTCTTCGCGGCGCAACTCGTCGACCTTCGCCGCGAGGCTCTGCTGAGCCTCGGGGGACAGGCCGACCGTCCGGGCGGCGATCCGACGGACGCCCTCGTCGCGCATACCCGCGAGCAGCGTCATCTCCCGGTCCAGCTTCTCGTAGTACTCGTCGTCGGTGAAGTACTCCGGCTTGATCCGGAAGAAGTTGGCCAGTGCCGTCATGGTGGCGGACGAAGGGTTGGTGCGGTTACCGGAGCGCAGCTGCGAGAGGTACGGCGCGGACATGGTGATGCCCTCGGACTTCAGCGCGCCGATCACTTCAGCCGAGGTGTGGGGGCCGCGGCCGGGCGGGTAGACCGTCTCGAATAAGCGATTCAGTCTCGCGGCGAACGTCGTGCTCATGGTTTCTCCTCCAGTTGCAGACCTGAATCTGCGATCGCCCTGAGAGTATTTGCTGATGATGGTAGCGCTAGCGGTCCGCTCCACCAAGTGCAAACACCGGATTCGTCGACATTAGCTGCCGGATTCGGCGTGCGGCAAATCCGGGGCCACTGAACGGGGGAGGTTTGACGCGCCGCTGCGCCTGTGCGGATGCCACCAAAATCAGGCGAATGGTCGAGTTCAAGGGCGGCCTGAGCGCATCTGGCGAGGCACTGACCGCGCCCCGGGCGGAGGAGGACAGGCAACCAAGAGAACCGCGAAACAGTTCCGTCGCAGCGATTTGCTGTCCGGGTGAACCGGGCGGCGCGGCGAGCGCCGACTACGCGGCGAGGAGCATGGCCAGGATCGCAGTGTCGGGATGGCTGATCGGATCGACGCCCACCCGGCTCACCATCCCGGTGACCGTTCCGTCGGCCTCGGCCTCGACCCAGGCGGCCCGGTGTTCTAGGCCCAGGTGCGGCAGGCCCGGCAGCAGCACGCAACCGGAGGCGGCACCGGAGCATTCGGGCAGCGAGGGCGTGGTCTCCGACGGGGGATGCAGCAGCAGCAGGGCGGGGGGTTGCCTGCCGGCGAAGCATCCCGGAGCCACCGCCGAATCGCCGACCACGGTTCCCTCGGCGATAACCAAACCGACCGTCCCGGGTTGTGGGGATTCGGGGAGTTCCTCCCTGGCCCCAAAAATCGTTGTGGTGGAGAGCAATCCGGGTACCGAGGCAACGCGCACAGCGACCATTAGCAGTTGCGCCCATTCCTTGGTCGAATCCGGCCAGCGGCCAGAGATCACGAACCCCTTCAGTGCGCCGCGAGTATGGAACGGAGCTATTTCCACCGCCCGCCCTGGATTGCGTTCCATCGCGCGGGTCCCTTCTCGCGTCGCTGCAGGCGATATCCGACCGGTTCGGATCAGCATGTGCCACGCGGGACACGACGTCCGACAGGACACGGCGGAAGGTGGCCAGAGAATTGGCCAACGAAGCCAAAGAAAAGGACGCCGCGCCTCCGGCGCGACGTCCTCCTCGGGTCAGCGGTGTTCAGCCGAAGATCAGGCCCCTGGTTTTCGAGATGGCCGCGGAGTGCCGGTTTTGCACATCCGCCCAGTTCACCACGTTCCAGAAGGCCTTCACATAGTCGGCCTTGACGTTCTTGTACTGCAGGTAGAAGGCGTGTTCCCACATGTCGACCTGCAGCAGCGGGATGATGCCCAGCGGCACGTTGGCCTGCTGGTCGTAGAGCTGGAACGTCAACAGTTTGTCGCCGAGGCTGTCGTATCCCAGCACGGCCCAACCGCTGCCCTGCAGGCCGTTGGCGGCTGCTGTGAACTGGGCGCGGAACTTGTCGAACGAACCGAAGGCATCATCGATGGCGGCGGCCAGGTCGCCGGTGGGCTTGTCGCCACCGTTGGGGGAGAGGTTCTTCCACCAGATCGAGTGGTTCACGTGTCCGCCGAGGTGGAAGGCCAGGTTCTTCTCGTTGAGCAGGATGGCGGCGTGGTCATCGCTGGCGCGCGCCTCGGCGAGCTTGGCTACGGCGGCATTCGCCCCCGCGACATAGGCGGCATGGTGCTTGCTGTGATGCAACTCGTTGATCTGGCCTGAGATGTGCGGCTCCAGGGCGCCGTAGTCCCAATCAAGCTCAGGCAAGGTGTATTCAGCCACGAGATTCCTTTCACACGATGGTCGCTGCGCGATCGACGGACGACGCCCCGTCAACACTGCTGCATCGTCGCGGCCACCGCAAGAAGCGCGGTGGGGTTCAGAACCAGACGACTAAAGCCAGGATCCCAAGCAGGAGCAGGGCGATGACGCCCGCGCGCAGAGCGGCCATCAGGTAGGACCGGTTGCAGGTTGAGGACCCGGTGTACCAAGGCGAAGCAGGGGAGGCGGGGCCGGAATCCAACGAATACGAGCTCACAAATTCCTCCCAACACGCGTGGTCAACTGTTCCGCCAGTGAAATTTCTCACAAGGCCGTTCGCGAGCATAGCGGTTGTGGTGGCGATGCAAAAGGCGCGGCCGCGGGGAACGACCCGGGGGTTGCGGGCCTCGGCATGCGCCGGTGCCCGATCGGTGCCACCGAGACCCGTCAACGGTCCCTGTGCGGCGTGTCGCGCGGCGAGTCCGGGGTCCGGTTGGCTCACTTAGCTCACCCACCGAATTCGCTCGCGTGCGGCGACGCTTGTTAATCGCCGGACCTTCGCCCGGGCGGGTTATCCCCAGTGTCGCCGGAGTGCACGGTTCCGGCGTGCGCGCACGCCACACTTACCGCCTCCGGTGCCTGTGCATAAGGCTGTGGAAACTGTGGATAGCAGTCCACTTAGCTGTGCACCGCGTCCGACACTGCGGCACCGCGTGCCGAAATTGTGACGGGGACCACCCTCCGGTCTGGCCGGGCGTCGCCGCTGTCGGCGAGCGCACCCATGGCTAGTCTGGTCTGGTGATTCAGGTGTGTTCCCGGTGCGGGACACGGTGGAACGTGGGGGACCGGGAACGGTCCTGGTGCCCGCGCTGTCGCGGCCCTCTGCAGGCGCACTCGACTGCCGCGGCGCAGGGCGTTCCGACACAACCCGTCCTGGCGGGCCCCGTTGGGGTAGGACCGGTCAGGGCGACCCCCGTGCGGATCCCGCCCGCCGCGGGTCGCACCTCACCCGGCGCGGCACCGCGGACCGGGGCGCGGCCCCCGGGCTTCCGGTGGATCGCGGTGCGGCCGGGCCCACCGCCCCCGCCGCGGCGCCCACCCCGCGCGCTGGGACCGACCCCGCGCTACCGCACCGTCCCGCGTTGGGGCCTTGTTGACCCGGTCGCGGTGTCGCCGAGTGTTGTCGATCGTCCCGCAACGACCAGCGCACCGCCTTCGGCCGTGCGCGCCACGCTGCTCATCTCGGCCGGCGTATTCGCCCTCGCGGCGGCAGCGCACATCCTGCGGTATGTCCTTCTGCTCATCAATCGCACCGTTCTGCTGCCACCGTGGCTGGCCACAGCGGTCCTGCTGGGCGGGATCATGGTGAGCCTCGCGGCCATCGTCGCCGTCATCGTGACCGCCGCGGTCATGACGTCGTGGCTGATCGCCCGCCGGGCCGCCGTCTACGCCCAGCACGGACAGGACGATCCTCGACCGGCGTGGATGCTGTGGGCCGGCTGCTTCATACCGGTGGTCAACCTGGTGTGGGCGCCGATCTTCGTCATCGAGTTGGCGCGCGCGGAGCAGTCCCAGGCGCGGCTGCGCGGACCGATCACGGCCTGGTGGATCGTCTGGGTCCTCTCGACCGCGATCTCGGCGTGGGCAATCTGGACCAGTTCGGCCACCGAACCCCAGGGGATCGCCGACAACACCGTCGTCGTGATCATCGGCTACCTTGCCGGCCTAGCCACGCTGCTGCTGCTGTGGCGGGTCTTCAACGGCTTCGTCCGCAAGGCGGTGGATCGGCCGTTGCACCGCTGGGTGATCGTCGCGCCAGGCCAGACGCCGGTCGATCAAGCCGACCCCGAGCCGGATCCGGCCGAGGAGCTTCCCGCCTCCGACGCCCCGACCGAAGAGCCGTCAGCGGACGCGACGACGGAGGCGTTGTCCACGGTTGAGTCCCAGGACCGGGAACCGGCAGCGTAGCGCTATGTCGTCGGCCGGCTCATCGAACGGGACACCGCCGTTCGTTGTCGCCCATCGGGGCGCTTCGGCGGACCTTCCCGAACACACGCTGGCCGCATACGAACTGGCCCTGAGGGAGGGGGCCGATGGCGTGGAGTGCGATGTACGGCTGAGCCGTGACGGACATCTGGTCTGCGTGCACGACCGTCGCGTGGATAGAACCTCCAACGGCACCGGTCTGGTGAGCGAGATGACCCTGGCGCAACTGAGGGAATTCGATTGGGGTACTTGGCATTCCAGTCGCCAGGCAGATGGGACGGCTAACCGTACCGACCTATTGACGCTCGAGGATCTGCTCACCCTCGTCCTCGACTGGCAGCGTCCCGTGAAGGTCTTCATCGAGACCAAACATCCGGTGCGTTACGGCGCGCTGGTCGAGAGCAAGGTGCTGGCGTTACTGCAGCGCTACGGGATTGCTTCGCCACGGTCTGCCGACCTGTCCCGCGCGGTGGTGATGTCCTTCTCGGCATCGGCGGTCTGGCGAATCCGCCGGGCCGCGCCGATGTTGCCCACCGTGCTGCTCGGCGATACCTCGCACTATCTCGGAGGCAGCGCAGCCACCACCGTGGGCGCCACCGCGGTGGGGCCGTCGATCGCGACCCTGCGCGAGCAACCGGAGTTGGTGGACCGGGCCGCGGCGCAGGGACGGGCGATGTACTGCTGGACCGTCGATCGCTTCGAGGATGTTCAGTTCTGCCGCGACCTCGGCGTGGGGTGGATCGCCACCAACCATCCCGGCCGGACCAAGGCGTGGTTGCAGGACGGGCTGACCGGCGTCGGCCGCGACTGACGGCCACCGCCGCTCACGGCTGAGCGTCAAGGACCTCTGGGGGGATTGCGGAGTCGGTGCGCAAAGCGTCGAACAGTGCGGTGGCCGCCGCGGAATCCCAGACCACCACGGCGCCTGACTCGTTGCCGGTGAATTCCGCGATCGGGATGGTGAGCGTTTCGGTGGGTCCGCGCAGGGCCCACCCCAGTCGGGCCAGATCCCACACATGAGCGCCCTGATCGACCGTCAATGCGGCGACGGCGGCGTGTGGCACCGAATACCACCGCCACGGGTTCAGCCATACCGCAGGCGTGGCGACGCGGCGCAGCATCGCAGACATGAACTCGCGCTGGTGGATCATCCGGTCCAGATCGGCGCGCGGGGTAGCACGGCTGCGGACGTAGCCCAGCGCCTCCCGACCGTCGAGGATTTGGCAGCCTGCGGCCAGATCGATGCCGGCCAGGGGATCGTTGATCGGCTCGGTGGGGCAGATCCGCACCCCGCCGAGGGCATCGACGACCACCCCGAATCCGGCGAATCCGATCTCGGCGTAGTGGTCTAGGTGCAGGCCCGTCGCCTCCTCAACGGTCTGGGCCACCAGTCCGGGTCCGCCCGCGGCGTAGGCGGCGTTCACCTTGTCCATGCCGTAGCCCGGGATATTCACGTAGGAGTCGCGGGGAATCGATACCAGCGACGCCGGACGGCCCGAACCCAGCCCCGGGACGTGCACCAGCAACAGAGTGTCGGTGCGGCCGCTCCCCAGACTTCCGCCGGTGGATAACTCGGCCTGCTGCTCCTGCGTCAGGTCCTCGCGGCTGTCGGATCCGATCAGCAGCCAGTTGGTGCCAGCGGCTTCTGCGGGGCGGTCGGCGTAGTCGGTGAACACCGCAACCCGCCGAAGGGCGGACTCGACCCAGATTGCCGTGCCCAGCGTCGCCGTCAACGCGACAAGACTGACGATCACGATGCTGAGCCGGATGCGCTTGCTCCAGTTGCGTTTTCGGACCGCACGGGGTTTCCGAGATGACGAGGCAGCCGGTTTTGGAGGTGCCGCGCTCCGGGTTGTCCGGGCAGGCGCCGCCGGCCGGGAAACCGCCTGTCGGGGCGGCCGACGCGCAGGAGCCGCCGGTTGCCGCGATGCGGGGGGTGACCGTTGTGCGGTCGGGGCGAGCGAGGGGCGTTCCGATCGCGGGAACTGTGGCGAGCGGGCCGGTGGTGGGGGAGACAGCGGCGGGCGGGCTGGTGTTACCGGGGGGAGCGGCGGCTGCCGGGGCTGCCGAGGGGGACCGGGCGAGCGGCGGATCATCGGCGGCGGTTCCGCAGACGCCGGCCGACGTAGGCGCGGGATCGGCTCGGTCGGCGGATCCACGGGGGGCTGCCGATAACCGCTCACCGGCTCAATTTACGTGCCGGCACCCGCCGATCACGTCAGCCAGTCGAGGTGACCGGCCAGCAGGACGTAGCCGACGAAGGCCACCGTATTGATGACGCCGTGGGCGATCACCAGTGGCCACAGCCGACCGGTGCGGCACCATGCGTAGCCGAACACCAGACCCATAATCAGGTTGCCCAGACCGGCCCCGAATCCCTGGTAAAGGTGATAGACGCCGCGCAGCACAGCCGAACTCAGCACCGCACCGCGTTGACTCATACCCAACTGGCGCAGTCGGGTGATCAGATAGCCCACCACCACGACCTCCTCGGCGAAGCCGTTGGCGAAGGCTGCCAGGATCAGCACCGGGATGCGCCACCAGGAGTTGTTCAGAGCCGACGGCTCAACCTCGGCGTTCAACCCGAGCGCGCGGGCCGCGACGTAGAGCAGCAGGCCGGGCAGGCCGATCAGGGCCGCCAGACCCAGGCCGCCCAGACCGTCTGAGCGCCAACGCAGCCGGGAGAGCCCGACGCCGGCGGGGCTGATTCCGCTGCGCCACAGCAGATAAAGGCCGAGCAGTCCCCAGGCCACCAACTGGCCCACCGACACCAGGTTCAGGCCGAGGTTGATCAGTTCGTAGCGGGACTGATTCGGGTTGAGCCGCACTCTTTGGCCGGGCAGCCCGGAGAGTACGGCGTCGGCGAGTTGCAGTACCGCGACCAGGGCGCTGACCCCGAAGGTGACCGCCAGCATGACGGCAACCTCAATGCGCATGGCCCGCCGGTCGACGTCGGGGAATTCGCCCGGGGTGGCGCTCACCCCGTGACGGTATCGGGCGGGTGCCGGGTCGCGAACCCGATAGGGTTGGGCCGTGGCCCGCATCGCCTACCTCGGACCCGAGGGGACGTTCACCGAAGCGGCGCTGCTGAAGATGGTCGCGGCCGGTCTGGTGCCGGATCCCGGCGAGGTGGTGCCGCACCCTACCGACAGCACTCCGGCGGCGCTCGATGCGGTGCGTTCCGGCGGCGCCGACTTCGCCTGCGTTCCGATCGAGAACTCAATCGAGGGCAGCGTGCTGCCGACCCTGGACAGCCTGGCCGGTGGCCCGCCCCTGCAGATCTACGCCGAACTGACCCTCGACGTGGCTTTCACCATCGTCACCCGGCCCGGGACCGACGCCGGGACGGTCCGCACCGTCGCAGCGTTCCCGATCGCCGCCGCGCAGGTGCGCCGCTGGCTTGGTGAGCATCTGCCCGATGCGGAGGTCGTTCCGGCGAACTCCAACGCGGCCGCCGCCCGCGATGTCGCCGACGGCCGCTGCGATGCGGGCGTGAGCACCGATCTCGCCGCGCACCGGTACGGACTGACCGCCCTGGCCGCCGGCGTCGTCGACGAACCCAACGCCAGAACGCGATTCGTTCTGGTGGGCAGGGCCGGCCGGCCGCCGGCCCGCACCGGGGCAGATCGCACCTCGGTGGTCCTGCGGATCGGCAATGCGCCGGGTGCTCTGGTGTCGGCGATGAGCGAGTTCGGCATCCGCGATATCGACCTGACCCGTATCGAGTCGCGACCGACCCGAACCGAGCTGGGCACCTACATCTTCTTCCTCGACTGCGTCGGGCATATCGAGGACAGCGCAGTGGCCGAGGCACTCAAGGCGTTGTACCGGCGCTGCGCGGAGGTGCGGTACCTCGGTTCGTGGCCCACCGGTGAGGTGGTCGGCGCGGTACCCCCGCGGGTCGGCGATGCCGACCGGTGGCTGGCCGGACTTCGCGAGGGCGGCCGGTGAGCGGACGGCTCATCCTGGTGCGCCACGGCCAGTCACACGGCAACGTCGAACGCCGTCTCGATACGGCGCCGCCCGGGGCCGAGCTGACTGCCCTCGGGGTGGAGCAGGCCCGGGCGTTTGCCCGTTCCCGCGCCCACGCTCCGGGTTTGCTACTGCATTCGGTGGCGCGCCGCGCGGGACAGACCGCCGCCGAGATTGGCGCCGAATTTGCCTTGGCGCCAGCGGAAATTCACGGCATTCACGAAGTTCAAGCCGGTGAACTGGAGAACCGCAACGACGACGATGCGATCGCCGAGTTCAACGCGGTCTACCAGCGCTGGCACCAGGGTGAGTTGGACGCATCAATGCCGGGCGGTGAGACCGGACGCGAGGTGCTCGACCGCTACCTGCCGGCGGTGACCGACCTGCGTGTGCGTTTCCTTGATGACCATGACTGGACCGCCGACATCGTGGTTGTCAGCCACGGGGCGGCGATCCGACTGATCGCGGCGGTGCTCGCCGGTGTGGAGGGCAGTTTCGTCCTCGACAACCATTTGGCCAACACCGAAGCGGTGACCCTGGCGCCGATCACCGACGGGCGGTGGAGTTGCGTGCAGTGGGGCGCGCTATCGCCGCCGTTCTATCCGGAACCCGACGTGCATCCGGTGGCAGACGCCCTGCGGGCCGCCGATCCGATGGGGTGAGTGGGCCCTAGATCGCCAACCTGTGATCGTCGCGCTCACGGCAGTCGCATCCGACGGCGTCGCAGTCGACCGACAACGTGTGCAGCAGCACCTCCGGGTGCCAGCAGTCGGGTTCGGTGCACTGCGGGTGCTGTCCCGGATGGCGAATCAGTGTTCCGTGGCAGTGCGGCCGCCCGGCCATGCACTCGCGGCAATCGTTGCCCATAGCCATGTCTAACACCGCGTGGGGTTAATCATGCGCTGCCGCGCGGGTGGCTCAATCATGCGCTGCCGCGCGGGGTCAATCGTGCGCTGCGATACTTGGCTATCAGAGCGGAGGTCGAGCGCGCCATGGACGTGGAACCCTACGGTGTGGTCACCGCCGTGTGCCGGGTTTGCGGCTCAGCAGTGCCGGCAGCGGCGTTTTGCGACGGCTGTGGCGCTGACCTGGGCGCGTCGGAGTCATATTGGCGAGACCTGTTGCGGCCTAAAGCGTTTGCATCCGCACCGGGAGAGCACGTGGCCGTGCCACTGCTCACCAGTTCGCTGTTCCCGCATCTGGCGCGTCCGTCCCGCAATCCGTTCCGCGTCGCAATCTTCATCCTGCTGGCCGCCCTCGCGATCTGCTCGCTGCTGAGGTGGATCGGGCCGTTGATCGCCATCGCGGCGCTCGGATTCCCGCTGCTGTTCGTGCTCTATCTCTGGCAGACCGGTGTTCTGAGTGACATGCCAGGCCGGGTGTTGGTCGCGCTGGTGGTCGGCGCCGGACTCGGGGTCGGCTGGACACTGCTGACCGGCAATCTGTTCGCGCGTTCGCACGGTGTCCCGTTCGCCACCGGCCTGGTGTTGCAATCCGTGCTCAGCTCGGGCCTGGTCGCATCCCTGGCCGGGGCGGTGCTGATGGTGGTGCCCGCCATCGTCGTACGGATGTTGCGGCCCCCGAATCGAGAGGCACTCGACGGGTTCGTCGTTGGTGCGCTCGGGGCGATGAGTTTCACCGGCGCCGGGGCCCTGGCATGGTTCGGCCCCCAGTTCGTCTCGGACTTGACCGACAACGTGCGCACCGTCCGCCTGGTCGTCAACGCGGCGCTCTACGGGGTGGCCGCTCCGCTCACCGCTGGAGCGACCGGGGGCCTGATCGGCATCATGCTGTGGTTCAGCCC
>CAMCWJ010000080.1 GCA_945882475.1 Bifidobacterium breve | reverse complement strand
GACGATGCGCTCGATGATGTTGGGCTTCTCGACGATCTTCTCGACGATGCGGTCGACGGGCTTCTCGACGATGCGCTCGACGATGTTCTCGACGTTGACCTCGACGATCTTCTCGACCACCTTGACAACCGGCTTCTCGACCGTGATCTCGACGATCCGCTCGACCGGCTTCTCAACGGTCTTGTAGACGATCTTCTCGACCGGGATCTCGATGATCTTCTCGACGATCTTCTCGACCGGCTTCTCGACCACCTTGGTGATGATCTTGTCGACCGGCTTCTCGACGACCCGCTCGACGATGCGCTCCACCGGCACCTCGATGACCTTGTCGACGATGGTCACCACCGGCTGCTCGATGAGCCGCTGCACGGTGACCGGCTTGTCAACGACGTTGTCGCGGATCTCGACGATCAGGTTTTCGACCAGTCGCTGGATCTGGGCGGGACGCTCCTGCACCTTGTCGACGATCGAGACGACCAGCTTCTCGACGAGCCGCTGGATCTCGACCGGCTTATCGGTGATCTTGTCGATGATGTTGACCACGGGCCGCTCGACGAGCCGCTGGATCTGAACCGGCTTGTCGGTGATGGTGTCCTGCACCGTGACCGTCGGGCGCTCGATGGCCCGGCTGATCTTGATCGGCTTGTCGATGATCTCGTCGACCACGGTCACGGTCGGGCGCTCGATGAGCCGGCTGACCTTGACGGGCTTGTCGACGATGGTGTCCTCGACGGTGACGACCGGGCGCTCCAGCAGGCGGGAGACCTTGACGGGCTTTTCGACGATGTTGTCCTCGACGGTGACGACCGGGCGCTCCAGCTGACGCGAGATCTTTACCGGCTTGTCGACGACCTGGTCCTCAACGGTGACGACCGGGCGCTCCAGCTGGCGGGCGACCTTGACCGGCTTGTCGACGACCTGGTCGACCACGGTCACGACCGGGCGCTCGACCAATCGAGACACCTGGGCCGGCTTGTCGACGATCTTGTCGACGGTATCGACCACCAGTCGCTCGATCACCCGCTCGACGGTGACGGCCTTGTCGACGATCCGCTCAACGGGCCGTTCGACCAGGCGTTGGACGGTGTACGGCTTGTTGACGACGTTGTCAACGATGTTGATGGGTTGGTTGGGGATCTTGTCAGCCACAGGTTTTCCCTTTCGCACGTCCTGGCCGGGCGGCGTGAAGTTACCAAACAATGTGGACTGCACGCAGCTGATTCACTTTCGTTGCTGAAATTGCACTCGCGGGATTACCCCTGCAGGTTCATGCAGCGATCGGGAGAGAGCCAGGTCGTTTTCGTATTCCGGTTAGGTTCACCAAATTAGTCACATGATTCTTTGCCGTGCAAGGTTTTGACCAAAGTTTTCTTTCATGATGTGCTGCGTTCACCGGGTACGGGCCCTCGGCCGTCATCGCGCCGCGTCACTCTGCGGTACCCGGCGAGGAGTCCCCGTCGAGGAGGCGTCGCATCGCCCGGTGGGCGCCCGCCACCACCCGGGCCCGGTCGGGATCGCTGCGCCGGGCCACGTCGGCATCATTGCCACCGGCGACGTGCACCGGGCCATTGGCAGGGTTGTCCAGGCCTTCCCGCGCCACATCGGCCGGGTCTGCGACCCGCAGGCCGGGAACGGCGAAGTTCAGTCCGAGGCGTTGCATCGCCGGGGTCCTGGTGACGCCGAGGACGAGTTCCACCACTTCAACGTTGAACTCCCGGAGTTCCAGCCACAGGCCCTCGGCGAAGACCCTGGCGAAGGCCTTCGCCCCGGCATAGACGGTGTGCCGCGCGGAGCCGAGATATCCCGCCATCGAGCCGACCAGCAGAATTGCCCCGCGGCGCCGGGCCCGCATCGACCGGCCGTAGTGCTGCACCAGGGCCATCATCGTGGTGATGTTCAGTTCGATGACCTGGCCGAAGTCAGTGAGATCGGCATCGAGGAATTCCGCGCTGCAGGTGTTTGCGCCGGCGTTGTAGATCAGCAGACCTACGTCGAGGTCGGCCGTCAGCGTGGTGACCGTGTCGACCGCGGCGGGATCGGTGAGATCGACGGACAGCGTGCGCACGTCTACGCCGAGTTCGCGGCACCGGCGCGCGGTCGCCTCGAGTGGATCGGGCTTGCGCGCCAACAGAACCAGATTCACACCAGAGCCGGCGAGCAGATGGGCGAACTCGGCACCGACGCCCTCCGAACCACCCGCGATCACCGCCCACGGGCCGTATTTCGCGTAAGGCATCGGTCGATCATCGTCCCTCGACGCCAGCCCCACCCGGCCGGTCGCCGCCGGACGGCGTGGTAAGCCTGACCGGTGTCCGACAGTCTCTTCGATCTGCCCGCTGACGTGGCGGATGCGGCGCAGCCGGTGTCGGCACCCCTGGCGGTACGGATGCGACCGGCCGCCCTGGACGAGGTCGTCGGCCAGGGCCATCTGCTCGGCTCCGGATCCCCGCTGCGCAGGCTTGTCGAGGGAACCGGCGCGGCGTCGGTGATCCTCTACGGTCCGCCGGGAACCGGCAAAACCACGATCGCCTCGCTGATCTCGCGTGCCACCGGTCGGCGCTACGAGGCGTTGTCGGCGCTGACGGCAGGGGTCAAGGAGGTCCGGGCCGTCGTTGATGAGGCGCGCAGGGCCCTGCTGCGGGGTGAGCAGACGGTGTTGTTCATCGACGAGGTGCACCGGTTCTCCAAGACCCAGCAGGACGCCCTGCTGGCGGCGGTGGAGAACCGGGTGGTGCTGCTGGTCGCCGCCACCACGGAGAATCCGTCCTTCTCGGTGGTAGCGCCATTGCTCTCGCGCTCGCTGATCCTGCAACTGCAACCGCTGACCGCCGAGGACATCCGCACCGTTCTGCGCCGCGCGGTTGCCGACCCGCGCGGACTGGCTGGTGCACTTCAGGTCGCCGACGATGCAGTGGAACTGTTGGTCCGGCTGTCCGCGGGAGACGCTCGCCGTGCACTGACAGCACTGGAGGTAGCTGCCGAAACCGCCACTGCCGCAGGAGAATCCATCAGCACCGCGACCGTCGAGCAGTCACTGGATCAGGCAGCTGTGCGCTACGACCGCGACGGTGATCAGCATTACGACGTCATCAGCGCCTTCATCAAATCGATCCGGGGCTCCGACGCCGACGCAGCCCTGCACTACCTGGCTCGGATGCTGGTGGCAGGGGAGGACCCCAGGTTCATTGCGCGCCGCCTGATGATTCTGGCCAGCGAGGACATCGGGATGGCCGATCCGACGGCACTGCCACTGGCGGTCGCCGCGGCGCAGACCGTGGCACTCATCGGGATGCCGGAGGCCCAGTTGACGCTCGCGCACGCCACGGTGCACCTGGCCACCGCCCCGAAATCCAACGCGGTCACCACCGCACTCGGGGCCGCGATGGCCGATGTCCGCGCCGGCAAAGCGGGCTTGGTGCCTGCCCACCTTCGCGACGGGCACTACTCCGGTGCGGCCGGACTGGGTAACGCGCAGGGCTACCGGTATCCGCACGATGATCCCGATGGTGTTGTGGCCCAGCAGTATCCACCTGACGAGGTGGTCGGCGCCGACTACTTTCGGCCGACCACCCACGGCGCCGAACGTGAGATCGCCGGCCGACTGGAGAAACTGCGCGCCATCATCCGGCGCGCGCGACCGGGCGGCTGATGACGCCTTGCCAGGGCTCCGCCTGGCCCTGGGCGGTCGAGACCGCGGGTAAGGTGAAGGACTCGACGCTCCGGGCGTCCACGCCAGGCCTGACCCCGAATACAAGGACTCCCCACCCGTGCAGACACATGAGATCAGGAAGCGGTTCCTGGATCACTTCGTGAACGCCGGCCACACCGAGGTGCCCAGCGCCTCGGTGATCCTCGACGATCCCAATCTGCTGTTCGTCAACGCGGGCATGGTGCAGTTCGTGCCGTTCTTCCTGGGCCAGCGCACGCCGCCGTACGACACCGCAGTCAGCATCCAGAAGTGCATCCGCACCCCGGACATCGACGAAGTGGGCATCACCACCCGGCACAACACCTTCTTCCAGATGGCCGGAAACTTCTCCTTCGGCGACTACTTCAAGCGCAGGGCGATCGAACTGGCCTGGGGCCTCCTCACCAGTCCGGTCGCCGAGGGTGGCTACGGGATGGACCCGGAAAAGCTTTGGGCCACAGTCTTTTACGACGATGACGAAGCCGTAGCGCTCTGGCAGGAGGTGGCTGGACTCCCGCCCGAGCGGATCCAGCGCCGTGGTATGGCCGACAACTACTGGTCGATGGGTATCCCCGGGCCGTGCGGACCGTGCTCGGAGATCTACTACGACCGCGGGCCGGACTATGGCGTCGAGGGCGGCCCGGAGGCCAACGAGGACCGCTACATCGAGATCTGGAATCTCGTCTTCATGCAGAACGAGCGCGGCGAGGGCACTTCCAAGTCCGAGTTCGAGATCCTCGGGCCGCTGCCGCGGCAGAACATCGACACCGGCATGGGTGTGGAGCGCATCGCCTGCCTGTTGCAGGGCGTCGACAACGTCTACGAGATCGACCTGCTGAGGCCGATGATCGACAAGGTCGCCGAGTCCGCGCCGCGCGGATACGGCGCCGGAAATGCAGCCGACGACGTGCGTTACCGGGTCATCGCCGACCACACCCGTACCGCGGCCATCATCATCGGGGACGGTGTCACCCCGTCGAATGAGGGCCGCGGTTACGTGCTGCGTCGCCTGCTGCGCCGCATCGTGCGCTCGGCGAAACTGCTGGGCATCGACACTCCGATCGTCGGCGACCTGATGGCCTGCGTGCGCGACGCGATGGGGCCGTCCTATCCCGAACTGGTCACCGACTTCGACCGGATCAACCGGATCGCGGTGGCCGAGGAGACGGCGTTCAACAGGACACTGGTGGCGGGATCCCGGCTGTTCTCCGATGCCGCTGCCACCACCAGGTCGGCCGGAAAGACCGTGCTGGGCGGTTCGGAGGCCTTCGCCCTACATGACACCTACGGCTTCCCCATCGAACTCACCCTGGAGATGGCCGCCGAGGCCGGGTTGACGGTCGACGAGCTCGGATTCCGGGAGTTGATGGCCGAGCAGCGCCGACGTGCCAAGGCCGATGCCGCCGCCCGCAAGCACGCCCACGCAGACCTGTCGGCGTTCCGCGACCTCGTCGATGCCGGACCGACCGAGTTCACCGGCTTCGACGAGCTGACCTCGCAGGCCCGGATCCTGGGCATCTTCGTCGACGGCAAACGGGTGCCGGTGGTGGCCCACCATCCTCGGGAGCACTCGGAAGCCGCGCCGCCCGAGCGGGTGGAGATCGTGCTCGACCGGACCCCGCTGTACGCCGAGTCCGGCGGTCAACTCGCCGACGTCGGCACGCTCACCGGCACCGGGACCTCCGGGTCGGCCAAGGCCGCTGTCACCGACGTGCAGAAAATCGCCAAGTCGCTCTGGGTGCACAGGATCAACGTCGAGTCCGGCGAGTTCGTCGAAGGCGACACCGTGTCGGCCTCGGTCGATCCGAAGTGGCGGCACGGCTCGACCCAGGGCCATTCCGGAACGCACCTGGTGCATGCCGCGTTGCGACAGGTATTGGGCCCCAACGCGGTTCAGGCAGGGTCGCTGAACCGCCCGGGTTATCTGCGCTTCGACTTCAACTGGCAGGGCGCCCTCTCTGAGGAGCAGCGCAACCAGATCGAAGAGGTCACCAACGAGGCCGTCGAAGCCGACTTCGCGGTGAACACGTTCAGCACCGGCCTGGAGAAGGCTAAAGCGATGGGCGCGATGGCCCTGTTCGGGGAGCAGTACCCCGATGAGGTCCGGGTGGTGGAGATCGGCGGCCCGTTCTCGATAGAACTCTGCGGTGGCACCCATGTGCGCAGCTCCGCCCAGGTCGGTCCGGTCACCATTCTCGGTGAGTCGTCGGTCGGCGCCGGCGTGCGCCGAGTCGAGGCCTTTGTGGGATTGGACTCGTTTCGGCACCTGGCCCGGGAGCGCGCCCTGATGGCCGGCCTGGCGGCCACCCTTAAGGTGCCGTCCGAGGAGGTGCCGGGTCGGGTGGCGGCTCTGGTGGAGCGACTCAAGGTCGCCGAGAAGGAACTCGAGCGCAGCCGGCTGGCGAGCGCCCGCGCGGCGGCGGCCGATGCGGCCGCAACGGCGGAACAGGTGGGTCGAGTCCAACTGGTGGCTCACCGGATGCCGGCCGGGATGACCGGGGCGGACCTGCGCTCGCTGGTGGGCGACATCCGGGGCAGGCTGGGTTCGGCACCCGGAGTCGTCGTGCTGATCGCCGATGCCGCCGACGGCGGCGGCGAGCCGAGCGTGCCGTTCGTGGTGGCCACAAATCAGGCCGCCCAGGACGCGGGCGTGCTGGCCAGCGACCTTGCCCGGCCCCTCGCCGCGGCCGTGGCCGGACGGGGTGGCGGGAAGGCAGACCTGGCCCAGGGATCCGGCACGAACCCCGGCGGGATCGGGGCCGCACTGGCGGCCGTGCGCGCCGAACTGGCCCGGGGCTGAGGGGTGGACACGTCGGCGCCGACTCGCATCCCCGACCGTCCGGGTCCGGACGACCCGGGCCGGGGCCGCCGACTGGGAATCGACGTCGGGTCAGTCCGGATCGGTGTGGCGGTCAGTGATCCCGATGGGCTGCTCGCGACGCCCGTGGAGACCGTTCGCCGGGACCGCCGCGCCGGGCACCTGCGCCGCCTGGCGGAACTGATCGCCGAGTACGAGGTCGTCGAAGTCGTGGTCGGCCTGCCGCGGACGCTGGCCGACCGGGCCGGACCCGCCGCGGACGACGCGACGTCTGTGGCTGACTCCCTGGCCGCGCGGGTCAAACCGGTGCCGGTTCGACTGGCCGATGAACGGTTTACTACCGTCAGCGCAACGCGCTCGCTCCGCGAGGCGGGGGTGCGCGCCAAGGATCAACGGAGCAAGATCGACCAGGCCGCCGCGGTGGCCATCCTGCAGGGTTGGCTTGACGAACGCCGCAACGCGGGCCCGGCCTCGAAGATGAAAGGGTGACGATGCCCGAAGACGTGACGCCCCAGCACGATCCGGTGGCCGGTGAACCGCACCCGGACCGCGCCGGACCGCAGGCCGTCGGCGCCCCCCGCCGGACCCGCGCACAGGACCGGACCCGCCCCCAGGCCAACGGGAATCGTGGTCGCCTGCTGGCTGTGCTGGGCGTCCTGCTCGTCGGGGCGCTCGGTTTCTGGCTGTTGGGTCCCAAGCTGTCCGGCGGCCCCGCGCTGCCCGCCGACTTCACCGGCGAGGGCAAGGAGGACATCGTCATCCAGGTGAATCCGGGCGACTCCGGCTCGGTGATCGGCCAGAATCTGGTGGACAAGAACGTCATCGCCGACGTCGGAATGTTCATCTCGGCCGCGTCGGCGAACCCCAAGTTGGCCGCGATCCAGCCGGGCTACTACCGGCTGCGCACCGAAATCCCCGCGGCGACCGCCGTGCAGAAGCTGGTCGACCCGGAATCGAGGGTGGGCAAGCTTGTCATCCCGGAGGGTAAGCAACTTGACGACATCGAGGTGATCGGCACCGGCGATGTCAACCCGGGCATCTTCTCGCTGATCGCCGATGCCAGCTGCGTGGAACTCAACGGCACCGAGAAGTGCGTTTCCGCGAGCGACCTCAAGGCCGCCTCCGAGGAGGGCACACTGCAGTCTCTCAACACTCCGGACTGGGCGGTCAAGGGCGCCAGCGTGATGGGCCAGAGTCACCGACGTCTGGAGGGTCTCATTGCCCCGGGGACGTGGAACATCGATCCCTCATCGTCGGCGAAGGAGATTCTGGCCAAGCTGGTCGGCGACAGTGGTGAGGAATACGTCACCGGCGGAATCCTGGATGCTGCTGCGGCACTGAACATCTCGCCCTACGAGGTGCTCATTGTGGGTTCGCTGGTGCAGAAGGAGGCCCAACCCGCCGACTTCGCGAAGGTGGCCCGCGTCATCTACAACCGACTGGCCAGCGACTACGACCGTCTGGAATTCGATTCCACGGTCAACTACCCACTGGACCGCCAGGAGGTGGCAACCACCGACGAGGACCGCGCCACCGAAACCCCGTGGAACACCTACGCTATGCCCGGCCTGCCCGCGACGCCCATCTGCTCACCGGGGGCTGAGGCACTGGCCGCCGCGGAGCGTCCAGAACCGGGGGACTGGCTGTACTTCGTGACGATCGACTCCGACGGCACCACGCTGTTCACCAGCGACTACCAGGAGCATCTGGCCAACCGGGACAAGGCGCTGAACAGCGGCTTCCTCAACTCCGGGCGATGAGCCCGCGCCGGGCCGCCGTCCTGGGTTCGCCCGTCGCGCATTCGCGATCACCGCAGCTGCATCTGGCTGCTTATCACGCGCTCGGCCTGGACGGGTGGACCTACGATCGCATTGAGTGCACGGCTGCTGAATTACCCGCTCTGGTGGGCGCTTTCGGCCCGGAATGGGTCGGCGTATCGGTGACGATGCCTGGCAAGTTCGCGGCCCTGCAATTCGCCACCGAACGGACCGAGCGGGCGGTGCTCGTGGGCTCAGCGAACACCCTGGTCCGTATCGGTGAGGGCTGGCGCGCGGACAACACCGATATCGACGGTGTCGCCGGCGCGTTGCATGGCGTGGCGAATCTGCGCCGGGCGATCGTGCTGGGATCGGGCGGTACGGCGCCCGCGGCCGTCGCGGCGTTGGCCGGACTCGGCGTCGGCGAGATCACCGTGGTGGCCCGCAGTCTGAAGAAGGCGGGCCGGATCGCCGAACTGGGGCCGGCACTGGCGGTGGCCGTCACGGTCCGCGAACTCTCCGACCCCGCCCTGGCGGGGGCGGTCGAGGGTTCCGACGTCCTGGTGAACACCATCCCGGCCGAGGCCGCGGCGGCGTATGCGGCGATGTTTGCGCCGATTCCGGTGCTGTTGGATGCGATCTACGACCCCTGGCCCACACCGCTTGCCCGGGCCGTCGCGGACGCGGGGGGCACCGTGATCAGCGGACTGCAGATGCTGCTGCACCAGGCGGTGAGTCAGGTCGAACAATTCACAGGCCGGCCGGCACCGCGAGAGCAGATGGCGGCCGCCCTGGATTAACGTGCCGCCATGGACGCACTCGGCGTGGCGGGTTGTTCGCTTGTCGCGGCCTGGGCTGGCGCGTTGAGCATCGCCGACCTTCGGGATCGACGGCTGCCCAATCGCCTTACCCTGCCCGGCGCGGCGGCCCTGCTGGCCGGTGCCGCGGCCTGCGGCCGCATCGTGCCCGCGGTGTTCGGTGCGCTGACACTGGCCGGGCTGTATCTGGTGGTGCACCTGGTGGTTCCCGCCGGACTGGGCGCCGGAGACGTGAAGCTGGCCCTGGGGTTGGGCGCGCTGACGGGCGCGTTCGGATCCGATGCGTGGGTACTCGGTGCCGTGGGTGCACCCGTGCTCACCGCGCTCGCGGCGATGGTCGCCGTCCTGGCCGGCCGGGGCGGGGCCGCGCTGCCGCACGGTCCGTCGATGTGTGTGGCGAGCCTGGGGGCGGTCGCGCTGGTGTTGTTCTAGGTTCGGTCGCCCCGGTCCCGTCAGATTGGGTCCCGGGTCGGGGGCATGGGAGAATCATCGCGTGTTGCGATGGACCACCGCCGGTGAATCCCACGGCCGCGCCCTGGTTGCGTTGGTCGAGGGCATGGTCGCCGGCGTGGAATTGACCTCCGCTGATCTCGCCGGCCAGTTGGCCCGCCGTCGGCTCGGTTATGGCCGCGGTGCCCGGATGAAGTTCGAGCAGGACGCGGTGACGGTCCTCGCCGGGGTTCGCCACGGGCGCACGATGGGCGGACCGATCGCCATCGAGATCGGCAACACCGAGTGGCCCAAGTGGGAGACCGTGATGGCCGCCGATCCGGTGGATCCCGGTGTCCTGGACGCCAGCGAGGCGCGCAACGCGCCGCTGACCCGGCCGCGGCCCGGCCACGCCGACTACGCGGGCATGCTCAAGTACGGCTTCGAGGACGCCCGCCCAGTCCTGGAGCGCGCCAGTGCCCGCGAGACCGCGGCGCGAGTCGCGGCCGGCACCGTGGCGCGGGCGTTCCTGCGCCAGGCTCTCGGCGTCGAGGTGGTGTCGCACGTCGTCTCGATCGGTGCCTCGGCGCCCTACGATGGCCCGCCGCCGACCGCCGACGATCTCGAACGCATCGACGCCAGCCCGGTGCGGGCGTTCGACCCGGAGGCCGAGCAGGCGATGATCACCGAGATCGAGGCTGCGAAGAAGGACGGCGACACCCTCGGCGGAGTGGTGGAGGTCGTTGCGCACGGCCTGCCGATCGGACTGGGGTCGTTCACCAGTGGCGAGGACAGGCTCGAC
>CAMCWJ010000079.1 GCA_945882475.1 Bifidobacterium breve | reverse complement strand
TCCACGGTGAAGCGTTGCTTGTCCAGCCATAAATCCACGGTCAGTTCGATGACGAGCGGGATCCGGATGGCGAAGGTAATGGTGTCGCCCAGGGTGCGCCGGGCGTGCGGTTGCTGGATGCGGACCCGCGCGGTCACCTTGGCCAGGCCGCCGGGGCCCTGCGCCATTGGACCCATCACGAACTCGTCGCCGGCGATCTCGGTAAGCGCGGCAGCGACCCGTTCCTCGGTGACCGCGGCCTCGAAGAACCGGCGGCCGAATTCCTCGTAGGTGACGAAGTTGTGGATCTGCATGGTGTCCATCACCTCCATAGTGACCCACCATGCCCGCAATCCCGGCGATTGGCGCGTCGACCGAGACCGATCCGTAGCCTCAGATCTCCAGCAATACCGTGACCGGACCGTCGTTGACCAGTGCGACGGCCATGTCGGCCCCAAAGATGCCGGTGGCGACATCGGCTCCGAGATCGCGCAGGGCTGCGGTGAAGGAATCCACGAGTGGTTGGGCCACCGAGGCAGGGGCGGCAGCATTCCACGACGGCCGCCGGCCCTTGGCGGTGTCGGCGTAGAGGGTGAACTGGCTGATCACCAGAATTGGCGCGGCTACGTCCGCGGCGGACTGCTCGCCGTCGAGAATCCGCAGCCGCCAGAGTTTGTCGGCCATCCGGCCGGCGATGTCGCGGTCATCGGTGTGGGTGACCCCCACCAGTGCGAGCAGGCCCTGCCCAGCCGGTGCGATCGAACCGACCACCCGGGAGTCAACAGTTACCGACGCGGCGGTGACGCGTTGCACCAGAACTCGCATACCGCGCCCCGACTACCCAGCGTCCCGGTATTCACGCATGGCTTGATAGTGCCCTATTCGTTGTGTGGCGTACCCGAAATTCGCAAACCACTGCGATTCGCAGTAGCAACTAAATTGGGCGCGTTACACGAGATGGGTTGTGAATTAACGCTGCGACTCGATGCCATGCCGGAAAAGGGTTGTTGTGCAGGCGAATCTAGGCATTCTCAGCCGTTGCATTTGCCGAATAACCTGATAATCAACGGTTTTCGAGCCAAATTTCGGCAAAGTTTTTCAATAGTGAGACACGCCACAGACTTTGGGGAAATCACACCCATGTTGTTAGGGTTTCGCCCCATGTTCGCACTCGCGACGTTAATGTCGCTTATCGCTCAGGTTTCGGGTACGCCGTACATCCCCGGTGGGGATACGCCGGCGGGCACGGACTGCTCCGGACTCGCCTCGTGGGTCGCCAATGTGGCCTCGGGCCGGCCGGCTTTCGGAAGCCGGTTCAACACCGGCAACATTGAGCCCGCTCTGCTGGCTCGCGGGTTCCACTACGGCACCGCACCCAACTCCGTCGTGATCGGCTGGAACAGCGGCCACGCTGCAGTCACTCTGCCCGACGGCACTCCGGTGTCCAGTGGCGAGAGTGGCGCAGGCGTGCGAGTCGGCGGCGGCGGTGCCTACCAGCCGCAGTTCAGTCGGCACATGTACCTACCGGTACAGGCCGAGTTGATGCGCACCGAGGCGCCGGTCCCCGAGGCTCCCGTCGCATCCGAGGCCCCAGCGCCCGAGGCTCCCGCGCCCCTCGCACCCGAGGCTCCCGCACCGGAGGCCCCAGCGCCGGAGGCCCCCGCGCCCCTCGCACCGGAGGCTCCCGCACCGGAGGCGCCCAATGCACCGGAGGCCATCGCACCCGAGGCGCCCAATGCACCGGAGGCCATCGCACCCGAGGCCATCGCACCCGAGGGTCCGGCACCCGAGGGTCTGGCACCGGAGGAACCTGTCGCACCCGAGGTGCCCGTCGCCGTCACGGGTTAATGGTGTTCTGCCCCACCTGACGGCCCCACACGTATTCGGTGAGCACCGGCTGGCCTAACTCGAAGTGGTTGTACGGGGCGATCGATGCACCGGTATCGGCGACGAGAGTCGGCGCCGGCCAGAAGTCCCGGGAGATCGGCTGCCAGCACCCTGGCGCGCCGCCGGGCCCGCCGCGGGCATTCACCCGGGGCAGGTTCTCGGGATAGAGGTACGGGTTTGCAACGCCCAGAAGTTGGGTGTTGGTGGCCAGCGAGTAGCCATTCCCGCCGAAGGCGGCGTTGGCCGCGGGCACCAGTTCGGCGGCATTGCGGAAGGTGCAGAAGATCTCCGGGCTGTAGTAGTTGATCAGTTGCGAGCTGGGCAGCAGATCGGCAAGGGTCCGGATCAGGTAGGGCGCGCCGCGCTGCACCGAGTCCGCTGCCGTGCCGGCGAATCCGATCGACGCCAGCAGTGCCGCGTCGAGTTCGGCGCGCTGGGTGGTCAGGGTTGCGGCCGTGGTGAGCGCATTGTCGATCCCGTCGACCAGTTCCGGGGCGGCGTCGGTATAGATGTCGGCGAACTCGGCCAGCCGGGTGATGCCGTAGCGCAGTTGCGGAAGTCGCGGGTTGAGCTCGTCGAGGACCGCGTTCGCCTCGACGAGGGTACGTCCGAACGTGGTGCCCATTCCGGTCAGGGCCTCGGCCGCGGTGGACAGGGTCACGTTCAGCGCGACGGGATCGACCCTCTCGGCGATCCCGGTGACCGTCTCGAAGAGGGTCTGGAACTCGGTGGTGACCGTCGAGACGGTGATCACCTCGCCAGGGTCGACGCGCGCCACCGACGGGGTGTCCGGGGCGGTGAAGGCCAGCACTTTGTTACCGAAGATCGTCGTTCCCTCCACGTCGGCGATGACGTTGGCCGGCATGTCCTGCAAGTAACGGGTTCCGATGTCCGCGCCGATCCGCGCTCCCGGCCGGCCGTCGCGCTGAACCGCGTCGATGGCGACGACGCGCCCGATCGCCACCCCGTTGTAGGTGACCCGCGCCCCGGGATCCAGCACCAGTCCGGAGCGGCCGGAGAGCACCGTCAGTCGCGTCGTATCGGAGAACGCGCCGCGGAATTGCAGGAACGCCAGGCTGGTCACGCCGACGACCACCAGCACTAGCACCAGACCCGCGAGCTTGCGTGGCCGCTGATCGTAGAAGGTGGCCATCGACTCCGAGGGTAGTCCCCGTGAACTGGTCAAACCCGTGCCGGGGCGCACCCCGAACGGAATGTCGCAACCCCGAGGGGGTTAGATAGAGGCTCAGCGCGACGCTCAGTTCAACAGGCTCGAATAGGGAGCAGCCATGTCCATCATCGAAGCGGATGCAATCACCGGAAGCGATTTCGAGGCGGAGGTCGCCGCGACGTCGCAGTACTTCGCGAGCCCGCGGTTCGACGGAATCACCCGCCTTTACACCGCCCGCCAGGTGGTCGAACAGCGCGGAACCATCCCGGTGGACTACACGGTGGCCCGCGAGACGTCGAAGGCCTTCTACGCGCGGTTGCGCGAACTGTTCGCCCAGCACAAGTCCATCACCACGTTCGGCCCGTACTCACCCGGCCAGGCGGTGGCGATGAAGCGCTGCGGCATCGAGGGCATCTACCTGGGCGGCTGGGCCACCTCGGCGAAGGGCTCGGTGACCGAGGACCCCGGGCCCGACCTGGCGAGCTACCCGCTGAGCCAGGTGCCCGATGAGGCCGCCGGACTGGTGCGAGCGCTGCTGACCGCCGACCGTAACCAGCACTTCCTGCGGCTGCAGATGACCGACGCGCAGCGGGCTGCCACCCCAGCAGTCGACTACCGGCCATTCATCATCGCCGACGCCGACACCGGACACGGCGGGGATCCGCACGTGCGCAACCTGATTCGGCGTTTCGTCGAAGCCGGCGTCACCGGGTACCACATCGAGGATCAGCGTCCGGGCACCAAGAAGTGCGGCCATCAGGGCGGCAAGGTGCTGGTGCCGTCGGATGAACAGATCAAGCGGCTCAACACCGCCCGGTTCCAGCTCGACATCATGGGCGTGCCCGGGATCATCGTGGCGCGCACCGACGCCGAGGCCGCCAACCTGATCGACGGCCGCTCCGACGAACGCGACCAGCCGTTCCTGCTCGGGGTGACCAACCTCGAGGTCCCGCCGTACAAGGCGTGCTTCCTGGCGATGGTCCGGCGCTTCTACGAGCAGGGTGTGACCGAACTCAACGGCCACTTGCTATACGCGCTGCCCGCGGCCGAGTACGCGGCGGCCGACGCGTGGCTGCAACGTCGCGGGGTGACAACACTGATCGACGAGGCCGCGGCAGTGTGGACCCAGGACCGCAGCGGTTCGCTCGACGCGCTGTTCGACCGGGTGGAGTCGCAGTTCGTCGACGCCTGGCAGGACGACGCCGGCCTGGAGACCTACGGCAACGCGGTGGCCGAGGTGCTGCGGTTCAAGGAGGGCGAGGGCGAGGCGCTGGCGATGAAGCCGGCGGATTGGGCCGAGTTCGCCAAGACCGCCTCGCTGTCCGAGGCCCAGCAGAAGGCACGGGAACTCGGCGTGGACGCGCCGTGGGACTGCGATCGGGCCAAGACCCCGGAGGGTTACTTCCAGGTCCGCGGTGGAATCCCCTACGCGATCGCGAAATCCCTTGCCGCAGCGCCGTTCGCGGATCTGCTGTGGATGGAGACCAAGACCGCCGACCTCGCCGATGCGCGCGAGTTCGCCGAGGCGGTGCACGCGGTGTACCCGAACATGATGCTGGCCTACAACCTGTCGCCGTCGTTCAACTGGGACACCACCGGGATGAGCGACGACGAGATGCGGGCCTTCCCCGAGGAACTCGGCAAGATGGGGTTCGTCTTCAACTTCATGACCTACGGCGGCCACCAGGTCGACGGCGTGGCGGCCGAGGAGTTCGCCACCGCGCTGCGTCAGGACGGCATGCTGGCGCTGGCCCGCTTGCAGCGCAAGATGCGGCTGGTCGAATCCCCCTACCGCACACCGCAGACCCTGGTCGGCGGGCCGCGCAGCGATGCCGCGCTGGCAGCATCGTCGGGACGCACCGCGACCACGAAGTCGATGGGCAAGGGTTCCACCCAGGTGCAACACCTGGTGCAGACCGAGGTTCCCAAGAAGCTGCTCGAGGATTGGCTGGCGTTGTGGAGCGAGCACTACCAGCTCGGCGAGCGGCTGCGCGTTCAGCTCCGTCCGCGCCGGGCCGGCTCGGATGTGCTGGAGTTGGCCATCTTCGGTGACTCCGACGGCGAGAAGCTGGCCGATGTGTTGTTCGATCCGATCAAGGACCGGCACGGCCGCAGCATCCTCACGGTGCGCGACCAGAACACCTACTCGGCCAAGCTGCGCCAGAAGCGACTGATGACGGTCGTGCACCTGTGGTTGGTGCACCGCTTCAAGGCCGACGCGGTGTACTACGTCGCGCCGACCGAGGACAACATTTATCAGACCGAGAAGATGAAGGCGCACGGCATCTTCAGCAGCGTCAATCAGGATGTCGGCGAGATCATCGTCGCCGATGTGAACCAGGCCCGGATCGCCGAACTGCTGGCGCCGGATCGGGTGGCGCTGCAGAAGCTGATCCGCAAGCAGGACTAGAAGGGCGGCGGGTCTTCGGCCCAGCGCGCGTGGTTGCGGGCGCGTTCGCCCGCGATGCGGGCGGCGCGGTCGGCGGCGCGGGTGCGTTTTCGGGTAGGCATCATCAGGGTTCGTCCGGGTGAACGGTTCGGGTTCTGGTGCGGCACCGCAAGATTGAGGGCCCCTGTGGGTGTGGCCAGTTGCGGGAAGAACAGCGCCCCGCCGGGTGTGGTGGTGTAGCGCCGCCCCGAGGGTGAGGTCCAGACGATGGTGGCGTCCGGGAATTGCATTTCCCGCCAACCGTTCTCGGCGCACCAGAACGTTTTGAGCAGATGGTGCACCCGGCACAGCAGGGCCAGGTTCGACGGATGAGTTGGCCCACCGGAGCCGTAGGGAATGGTGTGGTCGATATCGCAGAACTCGGCGGGTTGGGCACACCCCGGGAACCGGCAACACAGATCACGGGCCCGGATGAACTCCGCCAGCGCCTTCGATGGCCGATACCCCGGCTCGGCGACGAGTTGATCAGCCGGGGTGAGCGGACGCAGCCGGGCTCGAGTGGCCAGATCGCGGACCGTCTCGGCCGGCACCGCCCCGAACCCGGGCAGGTACCCGGGCGCACTGCTCTGCCCGGCCAGCGTGGACCCCTCGGCCAATACATGAATCACGACCTGGCCCGGGGCGGCTCCGGCGTCGCGGGCGGGGCACTCCGGGGATCCGCAGTCGCACACCATCGCCGACTCCCCCGCCGCCAACGCCGCTAACGCATCCGCGCGGCGCTGCCGCTTAGTCCGCGAATCATCCCGGCACACCGACGCGGCCAGCAGATCCAGCCGCCGGTCCAACGCGGCCGCGTCCGGGGCCCGCACTGCACCCCACAGTTGCGCCAACCCCTCCTGGGATGGACCGATCTCGATATGACGATCAGCATCAGCACTGCGGGCCACCCGCTCGGCCGCCGGATCCAGACGGCGCACCCACACATCCACCAACTCCACGACCCGACCCCGCGACAGGGCATTCCACCTCGGGGCCTTAGCCGCCAGCTTGGCATCAATCGCCGCCAGCACCTCGGCATCGGTGATCAGCCCGGTGCGATACACCGCGATCGCGACCACCCGGAAATCCACCGCACCGGCCGCCAGCGCCGCACCGAGCTTCGGCAGCCGCTCCAGCAACTCCACCCCGTAGTTCATCTGCGACGACGCCCGCGACCGGCTGATCCCCAACTCGGCAGCCACCTCCGCGGCCACCGCCTCCCAGTTATCGACACACCACGGCCCCCGATCCTCGAAGGCCACCGCCGCCATCCGCCGTTGACACAACCGCCCCGCCGCCAACAACCGACGACCCACCGCCCGGCGCTCATCACGCTGAGCGCACGCCAACTCCGATAGCAACGCCGGCTCCGCCAATGATTCGAACATAGGTTCGACACTAGAACACCCCGCCGACAAAAACGCGCCAGCCGCCGCCGAAGTCCCGAACCGGGGATGAAACCGCGTCTGTGGATTAAGGGCTAACGCACGACGACGGTGCTCGGCTCACGGGGCGCCCCGAGCACCTGACGGTGCGACGGCGGTCGGCGACCATCGGCGTCGGCGATGCCGTATTTCACCGCAAGTTCGGCGGCGATCACGGTGTGCCCGGAGAGCGTGGCGAGGTCGGGGTCGCGGTAGAGCGCATCGATGAGCCGACCGGTGAACTGCGGGGTCTCGGCGTGCTCGGCGAACGCCGCATAGGCGGCCTCGTCGGCACCGAAGGCACGCCGCAGCCTTTCGGTGAGCAGGATGCCCATCCAGATAGACACCGTCGACACCGAGGTGCCGGCGAAGTCGACGGCCATGTCGGTGGCCATCTTGTCCACCCCGGCCTTCTGCGCGCCGTAGGCCGGGCCGTGCATGAAGCAGACCGACCCGGGCGAAGACGTGAACACGATCAGTCCGCGCCGGGCGCGCAGCAGCAGTGGCGCGGCGTACCAGGACGCGACGTACGCCGAGCGCAGTCCGACGTCGAGCACGTCGGCCAGGTCTAGTGGTTTCTCCCAGAACGGGGCGGGATCGGTCAGTTGGTCGCTGATGGCGGCGGCGTTGTTCACCAGTAGATCCAGGCCGTCGTTGTCCTCGGCTACCCGGGCGAACAAGGCAGCCACCGCGGTGTCGTCGGCGTGATCGGTCCGCACCGGGATGCCGGCGCCACCGGCGGCAGTCACCGCGTGCGCGGCCGCGTCGAGGTCGGCGCCGCTGCGGCCAGTCAGGTACACCCGCCAGCCGGACGCACCGAGTGCCTGGGCGATGCCGCGGCCGGCGCCCCGGCTGGCGCCGGTCACGACGGCGACGGGTGTGCGCGTTGTCATGGCGATGACGCTACGGGTGTCAGGGGCCGTCCGTAGCATCCGGGCGGTGCGCGATTCCCAGGGCGATGCCGCGGCTCGCGTCGACCGGGAGCGCCGCCTGGCCGCCGAACGGGACGGCGCCGAGATCGCGAAGGTGGTCTACACCGGCGCCGAACTCGATGCGCTGCTGCAGCGGCGGCCACCGTGCTGGCGGTACGCCGCGTTCGTCTCCGTGCTGGTACAGCGCCGCGCCGCGGTGGAGTCGAGGCTGCGCGACGCGCGCCTCGGGTACGCCGAGCCATCCGGCGAGACAGCGTCCACCGAGTTCGTGACGGGGCACTTCTTCTATGACCGGCTTGGGGAGTTCTCCGGCTTGATGGGTCAGGTCGACAGCCTCATGCTCAGTCCGGAGTTCAGCAAGGTGTTCGGCCCATCGCACGACGAACAGGCCGCCGACCCCGAGGGCATCGTGCACGCGGCCCACCGCTTGATGGACTACCACGACCGCTTCCTCGAACTGGCCGAGCGCTGCCGGGGCATCCGCGTTGTGCACTCCGGTACAGAGTTGCAGCGGGACTTCGGGCTGCTGACCGTGATTCCGCTGGACGGCTTCGGGGCCTTCATCGAGACCTTCATCGAGCGGCTGACCGAGATGACCGACGTGGTGCGGTACGCACCGGGCGACGTGGTGCTGGATCCGGTCGTGCTCGCGGTGCCCGACGACGAGGAGTTACTGACGCGGGTGTCGAACCGGATCGCCGCACTGCTGGGCGTTGGTTAGCAGCGGCGCAGAACGTCGGCCATCGCGCGTTTCTCCTTGGCCGACAACCACAGACCGTAGGCGGTCTTGACCTCGATTTGGCGCGCGACGAAGTCGCACCGGAACGCCTCGTTCGGGGGAAGCCAGGAGGCGGCGTCGCGGAATGCTTTGTCGAAGTTGGCTTTTGGGCTCACCGCGAGCAGGTTGCGCGGGTCGTTGGCGAAGTCCAACCGGCGCTGCGGGTCCCAGGATCGCGCCCCCTTGTACCAGGCGTCGGCCAGTGCGACGACGTGGTCGATCTCGATCGCCTTGGAGGTTTCGGGGCTGCGGGTGAACTCGATGGTCACGCCACTGTACGGGTCGACGAGCGTGCCGCTTTGGGCGTAGCAGGTGCCGCGGCGCACGACGAGGTTCTGCAGGTCGCGACGCAGGATGTCGTCGCGGGTATTGCAGCCGTTGCGGCCGAACTCGACGTCGACGTCGTCGCTCCAGGCCTTGCCGAACTGGTAGCGCTTGAAGTCCGACGTGCGGTCCCAGCCGCGGACCTCGAGAGCTTTGAGTTGCTGCCGGGCGAGGTCGTAGCGCGACGGGTCCCCCGACGGTGGAGCCAGCGGAGCGGAGGTCGGCGGTTCGGCGCGCCAGGTCGGCGACGGCCCGGCGGTGTGGTCCGGACGCGAGCGTTCCTGCCAGAACAGCACGCCCGCGACGGCCGCGATCACCGTGACCGCCAGCACCACGGCGAGGCGCCAGCGGCGGCGGGTGGGCTTGGCGGCGGACACCCCCCGGTTCTAGCACGGCCGGATCCGCCAGAAACCCGCCACGGCCCCGCGGTGCGTTGTTAGGTTCCCCTGCAACGAGAGGACCCCCAGCAGCGAGAGGACAGCGGCGATGAAACGAACTCCACTGATGGGCGAGTGCTCGGCAGAGTTCTTCGGAACGATGATTCTGATCTTGTTCGGAGTCGGGGTGGTGGCCCAGGTCGTCACCGGCGGCAAGGAACTGGGCACGGTCCCCGGGGCCACCGGTGACTACAACTCGGTCGCGTGGGGGTGGGGCCTGGGAGTGTGCATGGCGGTCTTCGTCGCCGGCCGACTCAGCGGTGCGCATCTGAACCCCGCGGTCACGGTGGCGCTGGCGGCCTTCAAGGGCTTCCCGGCGCGAAAGATTTTGCCCTACATCGCCGCTCAGTTGCTCGGTGCGTTCGTCGCCGCACTGGTGGTGCGGGTGGTCTACGCCGATGCGATCCGCCGCGTCGACGCCGGGCATACCAAGGCCACCCAGGGCATCTTCTCCACCTCCCCCGACGCCGGAATCTCGATCAGCACGGCGTTCCTCGATCAGGTGGTGGGCACCGCAATCCTGGTGGCGGTGATCTTCGCGCTCACCAGCGCGGTCAACAATCCCCCGCTGGGCAATACCGCACCGCTGTTCATCGGCCTGCTGGTGGTGGCGATCGGTCTGGGCTGGGGCTCCAACGCCGGCTACGCGATCAATCCCGCCCGGGACTTCGCGCCGCGACTGGCCTCCTGGCTGACCGGCTACCAGGATGCGTTCTTCTCGGCCAACGGCCCGGAGTTGTACTTCTGGGTGCCGATCGTCGCGCCGTTGATCGGCGGGGCGCTGTTCGTCTACGGCATCGAGAAGTTCCTGCCCGCCGCGATCACCCAGCCCGCGGAGATCGGCGTGGTGGAGGCGACGCCGCTGCGCTGAGGCCTAGGCCAAGTGGTATCACCGAGGTATCATTGGCTTCATGGGTATGACCTTGCGTACCAGCACTGAGCAAACTGAGGCA
>CAMCWJ010000078.1 GCA_945882475.1 Bifidobacterium breve | reverse complement strand
GTAGGTGACCGTCGCGGTCTGATTGGCCGCGTTGGCGTGCACCCCGGTCACCCCCGGGCGGCGCGTCAGGGCCGACTCGACCACCGCGGCGGAAGTGGCCCAGTGCAGGCCGTGAACGTCGAGTACCGCGGTCGAGGTGGGCATGAATCTCCTTAGTGCTGCGGCCCTCGTCATGGCTTCCCACCGGGTCCTGCCGGGAAACTCATCCACGCCGAACGCCGTCTTCGGTCCACTTCGACCGTCCTCCCCGCTCGCTGCAGGGGCGGTAGTGGTTTGATAAAGATTCAACGAAGATTGCTCGAAGCGCAGTTCGGGACGGCCGGATCGGGCACGCACGCTGCTACCGTCGGCATCATCATGGTCACCCGACGGACACTGCGCAGCGCCCGGTTCTGGGCGGCGATCGGACTGGTGTTCGTCGCGCTCTTCAGCGCGGCACCGGCCAGCGCGGCCTCCCCGGCTGCCCCGCAGGTCGACCACCATGTGACCGCTGACGGCCACCACGACCAGCTTGCCTTCACCGACCACGCCCATATCGGCGCCGCCGCGACAGCTGATGCTCAAGACGAGGTCGGCGACATCGTGGCCTCCCGGTTACGCCCCGCGTTGCTGGCCGTGGGCCTGCTCTTCGCCGCCGCACTGCTGTGGGGATTGCTGCCCCGGGAGACGCCCCTGGTCGGGCGGGATCCCCCGCGCGGGCCGATCGTGGTTTCTTCGGGCCGTGACGTTCTGGCCCGGCTGTGCATCTCGCGTCGCTGATCGGATAGCGCAGACCGCTCGACCCCGCCACCCGGCGCGGGTTGGTCGGTCGGTGACTGTTGTCCACTTCAGCGGCCGCGCTTGTCGATCGCGGCCTGGCATGGAAGCGATCCCCCGATGACCTCTGTTCTTCCCCCGCACCGGCGCCGCACCCATCCGCGGCTGCTGCATGGCCAGGACCCCGCCGCAACGATTGCCGCCACGGTGGGCAACACCCCGATTCTGCATATCACCACCCCGTTCACCGGTGGCGATCGAGGATTCTGGGCCAAACTCGAAGGCTTCAATCCGGGCGGGATCAAGGACCGCCCCGCGCTGCACATGGTGGAGCGGGCCCGCGCCCGCGGAGACCTTGCCCCCGGGTCACGGATCATCGAGTCCAGCAGCGGCACACTGGGTTTGGGCCTGGCCCTGGCCGCCAAGGTGTACGGGCACCCGGTCACCGTGGTCACCGACACCGGGCTGGAGCCGATCGTGGCCCGGATGCTGTCGGCCTACGGCGTCGTGGTCGACCAGGTCAGCGAGCCACACCCCGACGGCGGATGGCAGCAGGCCCGATGCGATCGGGTCGCACAGTTGCTTGCCGAGGACCCCGGCGCCTGGCATCCCGACCAGTACAACAACCCCGACAACGTCGACGCCTACCGCGGACTCGCCCTGGAACTGCAGGCCCAACTGGGCCGCGTCGACGTTCTGGTGTGCTCGGTGGGCACCGGAGGGCACTCGGCGGGGGTGGCGCGGGTGCTGCGGGAGTCCAACCCCGGCATGGAGTTGATCGGGGTGGACACGGTCCGGTCCACGATTTTCGGGCAGCCGGCCGGGCCGCGGTTGATGCGCGGGCTGGGATCGAGCATCTATCCCCAGAATGTGGACTACGAGGCATTCACCGAGGTCCACTGGGTCGCCCCCGGCGAGGCGGTGTGGGCATCGCGGGAACTCGCGGCGGCTCAGTATGCGACCGGCGGGTGGAGTGTGGGCGCGGTCGGCCTGGTGGCCGGATGGGCGGCGCGAACCTACCCGGCCGGGACCACCATCGCCGCGATATTCCCCGACGGTCCGCAGCGCTATTTCGACACCGTCTTCAACGACGACTACTGCCGCGAGCATGGACTGCTGGATCAGCAGCCGCCGCCGTCGGAGCCGCTGACGGTTGCCGATCCCACCGAAACGGTCATCACTTCCTGGACCCGCTGCGCCACGGTGGTCGACCCGACCCGGGCGGTGCGGTGATGGGCGTGGTCGCTTCGTGGCGCAGTTTCGGCTGGCCGAGCCGGTTGCTGATGATCAACCAGTTCGGCATCAACCTCGGCTTCTACATGCTGATGCCCTACCTGGCCGGCTATCTGGCCGGGCCGCTGGGGTTGGCGGCGTGGGCGGTCGGCCTGGTGCTGGGGGTGCGCAACTTCTCCCAGCAGGGCATGTTCATCGTCGGCGGCACCCTGGCCGACCGGCTGGGCTGCAAACCGCTCATCGTGGCGGGCTGCCTGCTGCGCACCGCGGGCTTCGGGCTGCTGGTGTTCGCCCAATCACTACCCATGGTGCTGATCGCCTCGGCGGCAACGGGTTTCGCCGGGGCGCTGTTCAACCCGGCGGTGCGCGCCTACCTGGCCGCCGATTCCGGGGAGCGCCGCGTGGAGGCGTTCGCAGTGTTCAACGTCTTCTACCAGGCCGGCATCCTGGCCGGGCCGCTGGTCGGCCTGGCGTTCATGGCCGTGGACTTCCGGGCGACCGCCGCCGCGGCGGCCGCGGTGTTCGCGCTGCTGACCATCGCCCAGCTCTTCGCGCTGCCCCGCCGCGACCCCGACCCGGTCGAGGACCAGACCTCGATCTGGCAGGACTGGCGCGCCGTGCTGGCCAACCGCTCCTTCCTGCTGTTCGCCGCGGCGATGACCGGCTCCTACGTGCTGTCCTTCCAGGTCTATCTGGCCCTGCCTTTGCACGCCGCGGACCTTGCACCCCAGCACCAGGCGCTGCTGATCGCCGCGCTGTTCGTGGTGTCCGGCGTGGTGGCTGTGGCCGCACAACTGCGGGTCACCCGCTGGTTCTCCTCGCGCTGGGGAACCAGCCGCTCCCTGGTCATCGGCATGACCGTGGTGGCACTGTCCTTCACCCCGCTGATCCTGTTGCCCGACACCCGGTTCGGGACACCTGCTGGGATCGCGGCGCTGCTGCTGAGCACCGCCGTGCTGGCGATCGGTTCGGCCGCGGTGTTCCCCTTCGAAATGGACACCGTGGTGGGCCTGTCCGGCGGCCGACTGGTCGGCACCCACTACGGCTTCTACAGCACCATCGTCGGCGTCGGCATCCTGGCCGGCAACGTCGCCACCGGGGCGCTGATGCAAGCCGCCAACCAGCACAGCCTGGGAGTACTCGTGTGGACGGCGCTGACCGGCATCGGACTGCTCTGCACCGCCGCACTGCACACCCTCGCCCGCAACGGCCACCTCCGGGAAGCCCACCTGGCAACGGCGAACCCATGACAAACAGCCCCGCACGGAAACGGGGTCCCGACGAGCAGAAACCCGCACGACACCGACTGGAGGAACTCATGTTCACACCCCCGCACCGCACCGCCGGAAAGCTCACCACGGCCCTGCAACAGCCACGGCGCAAAACCCGCGCTGTCGCGGTCATCGCCGCCGCCCCCGCCGTCGCCCTGTCATTGCTGGGCAGTGCACCCTTCATCGAGGACGACTCCACAACCAGATGCAGCGTCATGGCTCATCCGCCCGCCGTTCAGACAGACCCTGGCGCCGACAACCCCCTGACCCGACCGGGGCAGGTGGGCGGCCTGAACCAGCTACCGCCACCCAACAGCGACATGCCGATGGACTGCACACCCATCGGCCACGGATAACCCTCTCAATTTCCGAAACGAGTCGCTCGGCACGCCGAGCGTCCGCGCACCACACCCAACACCCAACACCCAACACAACGGAGGTACCGATGTTCACTCCCTTGCGGCGCACAGCCGGAGTCCTATTGGTCAGCGCGGCCGTGGCCCTGATTTTCAGCCCGTCGGCGGCCGCCCACGTCGACGCCACCCTCGATGGCACCGGCCCGGGCGGATTCGGCGTGGTCACCCTGGGGGTTCCCACCGAGGCAGGTAAGCCGCCCACCACCAAGGTCGAAGTCCGCATCCCCGAGGAGACACCGCTGCGGACGGTGCGGGCCGAACCGGTCGCGGGCTGGACGCTGGACATCCAGAAGCGCAAGATCGACCCGCCGCTGCGCAAGGACGACGGAACCCCGGTCAACGAGGTGGTCAGCACAGTGACCTGGACAGCGGCCCCCGGTGGCGGCATCCCGCAAGGGCAGTTCCAGGAATTCGCCCTCTACCTAGGGCCCATGCCCGACGCCGACACCTTCGCCTTGCCCACCACACAGACCTTCTCCGACGGCACCAGTGAAGCGTGGACCGAGCAGAGCACCGGCGGCGACAAGCCCAAGTTCCCCGTCCCCACCGTGACCATCGGGAAGCAGGCCACCGGCGGGCTGCTGCCCGTCATCGCCTGGACCGCGCTGGGGTTCTCGGTCGTCGGATTGGGCCTGGGGGTGTTCGCGATCGACCGGGCCTCCCGCCGGCCCGCCGGCGGCGACCCGTCGTCGGACACCCGGGCACTGACCCCCGACCCCGCGGTGCACTGACGCGATGCGCCGGTCAACACTCGCCGTCTTCGGTGTCGTCGTCGCCCTTGTCGGCTCGGGATGCGGTTCGACGGCGACACCCCCGCTGGAATCATCCGCGTCGGAAAATGCCCCCCCGCTGACGTCCGCGGCCGGCGTTCCGAGCGCCCCGCCCCAGGTCGGGACACTCCTCCCTGTGAGCATCGCCGGGGGCACCGTGACCCCCACCAACGCCGAGGCAACGGCGGTTGCGGGGGAGCCGATCACACTCGAGGTCAACAGCGATGCATCCGACAGCATTCACGTGCATTCGATTCCCGAACATGTCTTCGAGGTACAGGCCCGTCCCGGTCAGCGCTTCGAGTTCACCGTCGAGGTTCCCGGTCAGGTGGACGTGGAGTTGCACGATCTGAACAGGACCATCGTCACCATCACGGTCCGGCCCCGATGAGCGAGGCAGGCGAGACCGTCCTCGCCCACGGGGTGGGCGGTTCCACCGATCTGCCGATCCCCCTGAACTATGCCCTCGTCGGCGGTGTGTGGGCACTGATCCTGACCTTCGCCGTCGTCGCGGTTGCCTGGCGCACACCGAAGTTCGACCCGGCCAAACCCGGGCGCGCCTTGCCGGGCTGGGTGACCACCGCCGTGGACTCGCGCCCCGTGCGCAGCATCCTCGCGGCGGCGGCGCTGCTGGTCACGGTGTGGGTTGGCATCGCGGCGATCTGGGGACCGCAGAACGCCGATAACGCCCTGCCGGGCTCGTTCTACGTCCTGCTCTGGGTTGGTCTGGTCGCCGTCTCGGTCCTCCTCGGGCCCGTCTGGCGGGTGATCTCCCCGGTGCGCACCCTCTGGGGACTTCTGGGCGGCAAGCGGACCGGGCATCCACCTCGGGGATACCCGCAACGCTGGGGATACTGGCCGGCGGCGGCAGGCCTGTTCGCGTTCGTGTGGCTGGAACTGGCCAGCCCCGATCCCGGCTCACTGGGGGCGATCAAGCTGTGGATCCTCGCCTACGCCATCGCCATGTTCGCTGGCGCGGCGGTGTTCGGGTCGCGGTGGTTCGCCCGCGCGGATCCCTTCGAGGTGTACAGCATGACCGTGTCCCGACTGGCGCCGTTGCGGCGCAACACCGCTACCGGACGCATCGTGGTGGGAAACCCGCTCGATCACCTGCCCACCCTGCCGGTGCGGCCCGGCACCGTCGCGGTGATGGCGGTGCTTCTCGGCTCCACGGCCTTCGACAGCTTCTCCGGGTTCACAGGCTTCCGCAACTTCGTCGACCGCAACGCCGCCGGCGTACCGCTCGTCGGTGAGTCCGGCGGTGGCTCCGCAATCAGGACCGTTGGCCTGCTGGTCTTCGTCGCCGTTGTGGGCGTGACGTTTTCGGCCGCGGCCCGCGCGACCGGCGGCGTCACCCGCGAGCAGCGCCGCGAGTTGCCCGGCCGGCTGGCGCACTGCCTCATTCCGATCGTCGTGGGCTACATCTTCGCCCACTACCTGTCCTACCTGGTCGAGCGCGGCCAGGAGACGGTGGTCCGTCTGGCCGACCCCTTGGGCGCAGGCTGGCAGCTGTTCGGGCTCGATTCCGGCGACGTGGTCTATGTGCTGTCGCTGAACCCGACGCTGCTGTGGACCATCAAGGTCGCCTGCGTGGTGGCCGGCCACGTCGTGGGTGTCCTCGCCGCCCACGATCAGGCGCTGCGGGTGATACCGGTGGGCCACCAACTGACCGGACAACTCGCCATGATGCTGGTGATGGTCGCCTACACCCTGACCGGGTTGTACCTACTCTTCGGAGGATGAGCGCAGTTGCACACCGGCCGAACTACCGCGATAACCGGACCCAGGCATCTGCGGCGGCGTGCGCTACTGATCGTGCACCTGGCGGTCCTGCTCGCCGTAGTGGTCGCGATGCCCAGCGCGTTGAGCTGCCCGCCGCTGCTGTGTGCCCGTCACGCCGAGTCGGCCCCCGACTCCCACCGCGCCGTGGTGCCACCGGCTCCGGTCACGCTGTCGATGAGCCTTGCACCGAATGCGCAGAACGTCGATCCGCTCGCACCGGTCACCGTCACCGCGACCGCCGGGACCCTGCTGAGCGTGAGGATGGTCAACGACGCCGGCAAGCCCATCGACGCGGTGGTGACCCCGGACAACACGGTGTGGAAACCGACCGTGCCGTTGGGGTACGGCCGCACCTACACCGTGACCGCCACCGGCCTTGGCGCCGACCAGACGACCCGGGCTCTGGTGTCGAGTTTCACCACCCTGATCCCGGGCAATCAGGCCGCGGTGCGGCTGACCACCACCGGCAACCAGAATTTGGTCGACGGCGGCACCTACGGCGTCGGAACCGTTGTGGTCGCCCGGTTCGACGAACCCGTCCCCGACCGCGCCGCCGCCCAGCGCACCCTGCGGGTCACTACCGACCCGCCGGTCGAGGGCGCCTGGACGTGGCTCGACGACGCCACCGCGCACTGGCGGCCCCGCCACTACTACACGCCGGGAACCACCGTGTCGGTGGCAGCCAACATCTACGGCGTTCCCCTCGGCGACGGCCTCTACGGGCAGGCCGACACCGCGGTCAGCTTCCGCATCGGCGACGCCCACGTCTCGATCGCCAACGACATCACCAAGCAGGTCAGCGTGTTCAGCAACGGAAAGCTGGTGCGCACCATGCCCACCTCGATGGGCATGGGCGGCAGTGAAACCATCGGCGGGCGCACCATCAGCTTCTGGACCCAGCCCGGCGTCTACACCGTGATGGACAAGGCCAACCCGGTCGTCATGGACTCCTCGACCTACGGGCTGCCGATCAACTCCCGGCTGGGCTACAAGGAAACGATCAACTGGGCGACCCGCATCAGCACCGACGGTATCTACCTGCATGAACTCGAAGACACCGTGTGGGCGCAGGGCAACACCAACGTCTCCCACGGCTGTTTGAACCTCAGCGCCGACAATGCCCGCTGGTTCTACGATTTCTCCCAGCCCGGCGACGTCGTCGAGGTCCGCGACACCGGCGGAGCTCCGCTGGAACTGTGGCAGAACGGGGATTGGAGCGTGCCGTGGCCGCAGTGGCTCGCCGGCGGCACAGCCACCCCCAGCCCGCCGCCACCTGCGGGCAACAACGCGGCGAGCACACCGGACGGACCCGGGGGCCGATGAGCAACCACCACGGTGATCAGCACGGCGGGCGCCGCCGACTCTGGTGGACCGCCGGGCTGGTCGGTGCCGGGGCGGGGGCCGCCGCGATCGCCGTGGGCACCGGTGCGCTGCGACCGGTAGGACCGGGCGAACACGCCCCCACCGCCGCAGAGCTGGCCCAGCAGCGATGCCAGTCCGACGTGCTGCAGCGACTGGTCTCCCCCGCCGCAGCCACCATCACGGAGCTTCGCACCGAGGCGAGCACCCTCGACACCGACGGCCGGGACTTCTCCTCGCTCAACGCCAGCGAACCGCTCACCGGTATCGACGCCTCGCGCATCACCGTGCTCAACGTCTCCGGCGTGACCCACGCGCCCAGCGAAGTCGGCTCCACGATCGAGGACCATTTCGACTGCCGCGCCTATTTCGTCGACGGGGCACTCGCCCACACCCTGGTCGTCTTCGACCACGGCCACTAGCGTTGACACCCTAGGAAGCACCACACAGGCAAGGGGGCCGCCATGGCCACCGCACGATTCCTCACCGCCGCGACGCTGAGCGTGGCCTGCTTGAGCCTGGGCGCCTGTTCGGGACGCCAAAACGCCGCCCCCTCCGCACCGCCACCGGCCGCCGCGACCGGTTCGGTCTGGGTCGCCGACGAAGGCGCCGACAGCCTCAGTGTCATCGACGCGGCCACCCACTCGATAGCCATGACCATGACCGGCATCAACGCCCCCCACAACGTTCAGGCCGTTCGCGACGGCGCAGTGGTGTACGCAACCAGCGGCGCCGACATGGTGGTCGCCATCGACCCGATGACCTACCGGGTCACCGCCACGGCCCCGACCGGATCCCACCCCGCCCACGTCATCGAGGCACCCAACGGCAAGGTCTACGTCACCAACGCCGGGACGGCACTGTGTCGGTGTATCGGGGGCAGGGCCTGATCCCGGCCGGCGAGATCACCCTCGGCGGGATGCCGCACGGGATGCGGCCGGCTTCCGGAGGTTCAGTGATCGTGGTGGCGAACATGACGGCCGGCGCCCTGGAATTGATCGACCCGGCCACCGACCGCGCCGTCGGCGCAGTGCCGGTGGGCACATCCCCCGTACAGGTCGCCGTGAGCGCCGACGGCCGATACGCCTACACCGGGATCACCGATCCGCCCAGAGTGGTGAAAGTCGATCTGTCCCAACGCAAAGTGCTCGAAGCCGCGGCCGTGCCCACCCCTGCCGTCCAGCTGTATCTGACCCCCGACGAGAAGACCATCGTGTCCGCCGACCAAGGCAACCGCGACAAGCCGGGCCGCACGCTGTCGGTCATCGACACCGCCGCGATGACCACCCGGTCAACCGTGCCCACCGGATCCGGCCCACACGGCGTCGCGATCGACACCACCGGACACTTCGCGTGGGTCACCAACAGCTACGACAACACCGTCTCCGCCATCGACCTGACAAGCCTGTCGGTGTCGGCAACCATCCCGGTCGCCGCCGCACCCAACGGCATCAGCTACTCACCCCGCCCACCGGCGCCCGCAGCTGCCGCCACAACCACTCTCGACATCCCAGCACACACCACCGCCGCCCCACAGGAAAGCCCGCCCGACCCGCACAGCGGGCACCACTAACTCACCGGTGCGGCAGCCTCAGTCGTCGTGATGGTGTTGGTGACCGTCAGTCTCGCCACCTGAATCCGACTCCGGCGACTCCGATTCCGGCGGTGCCGTTTTCGCCCCCGGCGCCACCACCGGCGAATCGGCCGGAGCCGAATGGCCCTGATCGGCATCCATGTCGAGTGACATATCCGTCACCGGCAGCCCCTGGCCGTCCTGCTGCAACGGCAGTGGCGCTGTCCTCACGCCATTGGCATCGGGAACCTGCGCCTCCAAGGGATGCTGGTGACCCTCCATGTTCGCCTCGGGAGTGGCGTGGTGCCCACCTTGCGCCTCCGCAGCAGCTCCGTGGTGATGATGACCATGACCCTGCAGGCTTGCCGCCAAGCCAACCGTCACAGCTCCCGCCATGATCGTGCTCGCGCCCATCAAAACCACTGACCTACCCAAACCCGAGACCTCGTCAGCCTGATACTTCCGCGACCACGCCCACGCCGAACCCATGACGACATAGCACTGCAGCAGCAGCACACAGATCCCCGCGGCCCCCACAGCCTCGGGCTCACCGGCCGCCGGCCCAAAAGGCGGTCCGCTAACGCACGCCATCACCCACAAACCAGCCGCCCCGACATTGGCCGCAATCCCGGCCGACAGCACCAAAGCCCCCGGCCGCGACCACGCGAAAAAAGCCCAAACCAGTTGGAACGTCGCCAATGCCGCGAAGAAAACCCCGGAGGGCAACCAATCCCGCCAATGCATCGGTGTCACCGCAAAGTGGATGACGGCCGCACCGAAAGAAGCAACCGCCGCGCACCGCGCAGCGAGCCGGCTATCGGTCCTCGTCAAATCCCTGGCGCCCACAGCATCGACCGTGACAGGGCAGAGCAATCAGCGCGAGCACCAGCGCATAACAATCACGTCCCAGATCACACCGACGTCAACCACAACAACACACTTCCAGCTGGGTAGTCGGACTAACAACCACCGCAGCCTTCAGCGTGGCACTTCCAGCCGGCACCGTCAACGAAAGGCTAGCCAACTAAGTTAAGCCGATCATTTTCCGACGGATCCGCCATTTCTCCAGTTGTTGTTGGGTAGCAGTCCTAACAACTTTCCGGCAAAATTGCCTACGCTTTGCCACCAAAAGCGGAAGTCTGCCATCGAAAAGCGGAACCTACAGCTCTCTATACAGCAGTT
>CAMCWJ010000077.1 GCA_945882475.1 Bifidobacterium breve | reverse complement strand
CGGCCGAACTGCGCAGGAGTTCGACGAGTTGCTCGACCACCTGGCGTTCGCAACTTGCGCCGGCGCCGAACGCAGCGGCGTAACCATAGGCCTGACCGTCCCCGCCGCTGGAGTGATCAAAGCAGGCATAGCGGGCCCGGGCGCGGGTGGCGGCCGCCGGGTCGACGGCGTCGAGGTAGCTGATCACCTCCTGCATCGAGCGGTGCAGGCTGTAGAGATCCAGGCCGTAGAAACCGGTCTGGCGGCCGTCCTGGGCGGCCTTCACCCCGTTATGCCAGCGCAGCCAGCCCACGAAGTCCCGCACCACGGTGTTGCGCCACATCCAGGCCGGGAACCGTTCGAAGCCGCGCAGCGCCTCCTCGGGCGTCGCATCGTCGCCGAGGCTGCGCACGTAGCGGTTCACCCGGTAGGCGTCTGGCCAATCAGCCTCGGCGGCAACGGCATTGAAGCCTTTCTCCTCGATCAGCCACTTGGTGATCTCGGCGCGCGCCTGATAGAACTCGTGCGTCCCGTGGGAGCTCTCGCCGATCAGCACCACACGGGCGTCGCCGATCAGGTCGTCGAGTACCTCGCGCGGGGGCACCCCGCCCGGAGCGTCGACGGCCACCCTGGCCACCAGATCGGCGGGTGAGTCCGGTGCCGCTTCGGGCGCCTCGATCGGCCTGGACAGCAGTTGGCACACTTCGCCGTCGGTGACCTGCCGGAAGTCCCAGAAGGATTCACCGACCGCGAGAAACGGGGTCGGCATCGACGCGCACACCACGTCGTCGACGAGTCCGGCGAACTCGGCGCAGGTGGATTCCGGCGCGGTCGGAATCGCGATCACGATGTGTGCCGGGTGCGATTCGCGGAGGGCCGCAACGGCGGCCAGCATTGACGAGCCGGTGGCCACGCCGTCGTCGACCAGAATCACCGTCTTGCCGGTGACGTCCAGTGGGGGGCGGCCGCCCCGGTAGACCTCCTCCCGGCGCCGGAGTTCGCGGCCCTCCCGTGCGGCGATCTCGCGCAACTGGTGGGGGTTGATCTGCAATCCGCGCAACACGTCGTCGTTGACCACCACCCGACCGCCGCTGGCCAACGCCCCGAACGCAAACTCCTCGTGTCCGGGCGCGCCCAATTTGCGGACGATGAACGCATCCAGTGGGGCGCCGAGCGATCTGGCCACCTCGTAGGCGACCGGCAGGCCGCCGCGCGCCAGTCCAAGCACGATCACGTCGGGGCGGCCGCGGTAGCTCTGAAGCAGGCCGGCCAGCACCTGGCCGGCTTCCCGGCGGTCCTTGAACACCTGCCGCGGCGCGTGGCGCCTCACGCCGGTGGTTCGGGTCATCTATCGTCCCCCATCCGGCGGCGCTCGTGATTCGCACTGCTCGGCACTGATCGCAACACCTCCGATCACCGCGTCGGTAGGGGCCGAAGTCCCGTCGCGGGGGGTCGTTGGTAGCGCGGGGTCAGCCGCGGACCTCCAGCACGTCGGCCAGTGGTCGCCGCGGGGTCGGCGGCGGCTGCGCGGCAAGTGTCGGCACCCGCCCCACCCGGATCAGCAGTTGCGGGTGAGACGTTGCGCCGGTCAGCGCCCGGATGATCTCGCGGCTGGCCTCCAACTCGGTGAGGTGGCTCAGGGTGCAGCTGGCCAGCCCGGCGAGGGTGGCCTCCAGCAGCACCTCGGACAGCACCTCACCGCAGCCCAACGCATCGCGGCGGCTGTCGCCGTGAGTGGACAGCACCAGCAGCACCGAACGGTCCCGTTCCACCTCGGGGCGTGCGGGGTGATCGCCGGCCGGGAACGTCCGCGCGACGTCGACCTTGTCGCGGTCCGAAGCCGGCACCAACGCACTTAGCGGCAGTCCGTCGGCGACCTCTAACGGTGCGCTCCACCAACCTAATTCGGCCTGATACGACGAGTCGTATCGGCGCAGCGACTCAGTCAGCCGGGAGGCCTCAGCCAGTTGTGGTCGGGCCGCGGCGGGCAGCACCTGCAGTACCGCTTTGTCCGGATCCACTCTGCTGCGCAGCACTGGCTCAAATGCCGCCCAGTCGTCCGGCGCCTCGAACGCCATCCGGTCGGTGTGCCGATCGGCGATCGCGTCGGCGCGGGCGCGGTCGGCGTCGGTGACGAACTCCATCGGGCGCCATTCGATGGTGGCCAGATGATCGAGATCGTTGGGGTTGGGGAAGCGAGCGATGTCGGCGTGCCAGCCCGCCGCCGCCGCCGCGACCCGCAGGTGATCCAGCGCTGCGCCGCAACTGATGGCGGACTCCCGCCCGGTGCGGTCGGTGGCGTGCGGAACCCGGTGCGGAGCGAGGAATAGCCGCAGCTTCCCGTCCTGCGCCACCCAGTGCCACGGCTGGCTGTTGTGCACCGACGGGGCGCGACAGGCAAGTTCCACCGCGCCTGCGATGACCTCGTGATCGATCGCCATCGGCAACCCCGCCTCCCGCCGTCGGTACCTCAACCATAGGTCGGCGCCGCGGTGCCGGGAGCCGGGTGCGACAGGCCGGGGTCTTTGGACCCTCTGCCCCGGGCGCGGCACGCGGAAGGATCAACGGTGAGGCGCGAGAGGGGGCCGATGAACGACGTCGTCGAGACGCACACCGGCTTGGTCTTCCTGGTGGGGGATCGGGCCTACAAGGTCAAGAAGCCGGTCGTGACCGACTTTCTGGATTTCTCCACCGTTGCCAGCCGTGAGCGGGCCTGCGCGCACGAGGTCATGCTTAACCGCCGGTTGGCTCCGGACAGCTACCTGGGGGTGGGGCACTTCAGTTCCCCGGACGGCACCGCCGAACCGGTGATCGTGATGCGACGCCACTCCGACACGAATCGGCTGGCCACCATGGTGCGTCGCGGTGACGACGTAAGTGGCCAGCTCGACGCGGTGGCGGCGGTGCTGGCGCGGTTCCACGCCGGGGCGGCGCGCTCCCGCCAGGTCGACGACGAGGCCCGGGTGGCGGCGGTGGACCGACGGTGGTCGGACAACCTCGACGAACTCGCGCGGTACGCCAAAGACGGCGTTGCCGGGCTCGATCCGACGGACATCGCCGAGATCACCCGTTTGGCAACGGTTTTCACCGCCGGACGGGCTGCGCTTTTCGCCCGGCGAATCGCCGAGTCCAGGATTGTCGATGGACACGCCGATCTGCTGGCTGACGATATCTTCTGTCTGCCCGACGGTCCCGCCCTGCTGGACTGTCTGGAGTTCGACGACCGGTTGCGCTACGTCGACGTCGTCGACGACGCCGCGTTCCTGGCCATGGACCTGGAGTTCCTCGGCCGGCCTGAACTCGGACAGTTCTTTCTGCGCCGCTACCTCTCGATGACCTCCGACGATGCGCCTGCATCGCTGTGCCACTTCTATATCGCCTACCGCGCGGGAGTGCGCGCCAAGGTGGACTGCGTGCGGATCACCCAGGGTCATCCCGAGGCCGGCGCCGATGCCCGCCGGCATCTGGGGATCGCGCTGGCTCATCTCCGGGCGGGCGTGGTCCGGCTGATCCTGATCGGCGGCGGCCCGGGAACCGGCAAGACCACGCTGGCCCATGCACTGGCGGAAAGCATTGACGCACAGGTGATCTCCACCGACGACGTACGCGCGGAGATGGCCGCCCGGGGCGACATCGGCGGCGAGCCCGGGATGCTGGGCGAAGGCCTCTATACGCCGGCGAACATCGAGGCCGTCTACGGCGCCGTCCTGCGGCGTGCCCAGCGGGAACTGTCCGAGGGCCGCAGCGTCATCCTCGACGGCACCTGGCGCGATGAACATAGCCGTCTGCGTGCCCGCGATGTGGCCGCCGCGGCGTCGGCGGACATCGTCGAACTCGTCTGCTCCGCGGCACTGGAGACCACTCTCGGGAGGATCAACACCCGGACCTCCACCACTTCGCAGGCGACCACCGCGATCGCCACTGCGCTGGCCGGGCACGACGACGCCGGGTGGCCGGAAGCGCATCGCATCGACACGTCGTCTTCATTGGCCCACGCCGTTGCCGAGGCGCAGGCCGTCCTGCGCCCCGGGCAATCACTGGTCAACGGGAGCCCGCGCTGATGACCGTCACTGATATTGCCGACCTGCGGATCGGCGACGCCGAGGAAGCCGGCGGCAAGGGCGCCAACATGGGCGAGATGGTGGCGGCGAAGCTGCCGGTCCCGCCCGGATTCGTGTTGCTGCGCGACTGCTATCTGACCTCGATGGACGGCGGCGGCGTCGCTGCGGACCTCAACGCCGCACATCGTGAGGCGATGAGCCGCGCCGGCGAGCCCGCCGAGCTCACGCAGCGGTGCCGGCAGATGCAGGCGATGGTCGCCGAGGCAGGCATGGCGGCCGACGTCCGCGCGCAGGTGCTCGCGGCGTATCGCAACCTCGGGTCCGACGCGGTTGTCGCGGTGCGCTCCTCGGCCACCGGTGAGGACGGCGCCGATGCTTCCTTCGCCGGGATGAACGCCACCTTCACCAACATCTGCGGCGAGACCGAGTTGATCGAGGCGGTGCAACACTGCTGGGCGTCGCTGTTCAGCCCGCGGGTCGTCAGTTACCGCGCCAGTAGGGGTTTCGCCGGCGACCCGGCGATGGCCGTCGTGGTGCAGTTGATGATTCCCTCCGAGCGGGCCGGGGTGGCGTTCACCGCCGACCCCAGCACCGGAGCCGAGGATCGGGTGGTCGTCGAGGGCGCCTTCGGCCTCGGCGAAGTCGTGGTCTCGGGGTCGGTGGAGCCCGACACCTACGTCGTCGAGAAGTCCAGCGGCGAAATCCTCACCCGCAGAATCGGATACCAGGCGTTCAAAATCATCCGCGGCGCCGACGGCAGGGACCAGAAGGTGGATCTGACCGCCGCCGAGGCCCACACCCAGGTTCTCGACGACGAGGAACTGCGCGGGATCGTGGCGCTGGCACTGGCCACCGAACGGCACAACGGCTGCCCGCAGGACACCGAGTGGGCCATCGCCGACGGCAAGACCTGGCTGGTACAGGCCCGGCCGATCACCACGCTGCACCGTGGCGGTGCTGCGCCGCAGAGCACCGGGCAGGTCGTTGCCAAGGGGCTGCCCGCCGCGCCCGGTACGGCCTGCGGTGCGGTGCGGGTGCTCGCCGACGTCGCCGACGGCGCCCGGTTGCTCGACGGCGAGGTGCTGGTGGCGCAGATGACCAACCCGGACTGGCTGCCGACCATGCGCCGAGCGGCCGCACTGGTGACCGACACCGGCGGGATGACCTGCCACGCCGCGATCGTGGCCCGCGAACTGGGCGTGCCGTGCATCGTCGGTGCCCGGACCGCCACCACCGATCTGCAGGACGGCATGGTGGTGACAGTCGACGGCAGCCACGGCCAGGTGCTAACCGGGCAGGCGGCGCCCGCAGCGGTGGTCGTGGCCGAACCGACTGCGCCGCAGGGTGGTTCACGATCATCGGAGGTGACTGCCACCAAGATCTACGTCAACCTCGCGATGCCCGACACCGCGGAAAAGGTGGCCGCGCTCGACGTCGACGGCGTGGGTCTGCTGCGCGCCGAGTTCATTCTCACCGATGCGTTGCGCAACAGGCATCCGCGCGACCTCATCGCCCGCGGCGAGCAGGACGTGATGGTGGACGCGCTGGCCGTCGCCGTCGGCCGGATCGCCACCGCGTTCGCGCCGCGACCGGTGGTCTACCGCGCGACCGACTTCCGCACCAACGAGTTCCGCGGCCTACAGGGCGGCCGGGCCTACGAGCCCGAGGAGCACAACCCGATGATCGGCTACCGAGGCTGCTACCGCTACGTCACCGAACCGGACGTCTTCGCCCTCGAACTGACAGCGCTGGCCCGGGTCCGCGAGCAGAACCCCAACCTGCACTTGATGATTCCGTTCGTTCGGACCAAATGGGAACTCGAGCGATGCCTGGCACTGGTGGACGCCAGCCCGCTGGGCCGCCAGCGTGGCATGCATCGCTGGGTGATGGCCGAGGTTCCGTCGGTGGTGTTCTGGTTGCCGGAGTACGTCGGCATGGGTATCGACGGAGTGTCGATCGGGAGTAACGACTTGACCCAGTTGATGCTCGGTGTGGACCGGGACTCCGAGGTCTGCGCGGAATTGTTCGACGAAGCCGACGAAGCCGTCCTCGACGCCATCGGTCGGATCATCGGCACCGCCCGGCGGTTGGGCATCACCTCGTCGCTGTGCGGCCAGGCGCCCTCGACCCGGCCAGGTTATGCCGAACATCTTGTTCGGATGGGCATCACGTCGGTGTCGGTGAACCCCGACGCCGTCGATTCGGCCCGCCGCACGGTGGCCGCCGCGGAACGCCGGATGCTGCTGGAGGCGGCACTGTCCAAACCCTGAAGCCGTAAATTGGGCAGTGTTGTGACGCGAATTCCGTAAACTTACTCAAAAGTAGTAATTAGCCAGCAAACTCCCTTTTGCAAATTTCGCGAGCAATTAGGGGCGAGGCGGACAGGCGATGCCATGGCTTGGCTGCTCTGTGCGACGCCGCGGGCAATCGCCACGATGGTAACGATTGAATAACAATCGTGCTGTGATCTGCGATATTGTGGCTACTCAACCGTAACCACCCCCATGCAGGACGTTTGTCCCGGACGGGTGCCACCCCGGTTTGCGGCCCCGTTATCTGCGGTCCGGTTACCCATGCGTAGAACTCGTCAGTAACCAATCTCGACGCGCAAATTCGTGCCGGATCATGGGATTATCAGCATGGAGTCGGCGGGCATTGTTCGTGCCCATCCGAGCAGCGACAGTGCGGACAGTGCGAGGGAGACAGACACCGGTGACGATCCACGAGCATGACCGCCTGCCCGTCGGCGACAGCACCGGAGCGGCCACCCATGCTCTGGTTGACCGACTCAACGCCGGTGAGCCGTACGCGATCGCCTTCGGCGGACAGGGCAGTAGCGCATGGCTGGCCAACCTCGAGGAACTCGTCACCGCGGCCGGCATCGAATCGGAACTCTCGCGGATCGCCGGCGAAGCCGAACTTCTCCTGGAACCGGTCGCCGACGAACTCGTCGTGGTTCGTCCGATCGGCTTCGAGCCGCTGCGCTGGGTTCGGGCCCTGGCCGCCGATCAGCCGATCCCCACCGCGGGACAGCTGACCTCGGCTGCGGTGTCATTGCCCGGCGTCCTGCTGACCCAGATCGCGGCGATCCGCGCGCTGGCCCGCCAGGGCCTGGACTTCGCTGGGGTGCCACCGGTCGCGGTGGCCGGGCACTCCCAGGGTGTGCTGGCTGTCGAGGCGCTGCGGGCCGGTGGCGCCAAGGACGTCGAACTGCTGGCGCTGGCCCAGCTGCTCGGCGCCGCCGGCACCCTGGTTGCCCGACGTCGCGGCATCACCGCCCTCGGCGACCGCCCGCCGATGGTGTCGGTGACCAACGCCGACCCCGAGCGGATCGCCGCGCTGCTCGACGAGTTCGCGCGCGACGTTCGCATCGTGCTTCCGCCGGTGCTGTCCATCCGCAACGGCCGTCGGTCCTGCGTCATCACCGGGACGCCCGAGCAGCTGTCCCGTTTCGAGTTGTACTGCGAACAGATCTCGCAGCGTGAGGCCGCCGAGCGTAAGAGCAAGGTCCGCGGCGGATCGGTGTTCGAGCCGATGTTCGATCCGGTCGCCGTCGAGGTCGGATTCCACTCGCCGCGGTTAGCCGACGGCATCGACATCGTCGGCCGGTGGGCCGCCGCAGTCGGCCTCGACGTCGACCTGGCCCGCGCGATGGCCGACGCTGTCATGGTCCAACCGGTTGACTGGGTGGACGCGGTGACCGGTCTCAGGGATGCCGGCGCGCGCTGGATCCTCGACCTCGGACCCGGTGACATCCTGACTCGGCTGACCGCCCCGGTCATTCGCGGTCTCGGCGTGGGGATCGTGCCGGCTGCCACCCGCGGCGGCCAGCGCAACCTGTTCACCGTCGGTGCCGCGCCGGAGGTGGCGAAACCGTGGTCGAGTTATGCGCCCTCGGTGATCAGCCTGCCCGACGGTTCGGTGAAGCTGTCGACGAAGTTCACCCGGCTCACTGGCCGCTCGCCGATGCTGCTGGCGGGTATGACCCCGACGACCGTCGACGCGCGCATCGTCGCAGCCGCGACCAACGCCGGGCACTGGGCTGAACTCGCCGGCGGCGGTCAGGTTACCGAGGCGATCTTCGACCGGCGGATCGCTGAGCTGTCCACTCTGCTGGAGCCGGGCCGGGCGGTCCAGTTCAACGCACTCTTCCTCGACCCGTATCTGTGGAAGCTGCAGGTGGGCGGAAAACGCTTGGTGCAGAAGGCCCGTCAGGCCGGAGCCCCGATCGATGGAGTCGTCGTCAGCGCCGGCATTCCCGATCTCGAGGAGGCCGTCGCACTGATCGACGAGCTGAGCGAGGTCGGCATCAGCTACATCTGCTTCAAGCCGGGCACCGTCGAGCAGATCCGCTCGGTTATCCGGATCGCCGCGGAGGTGGGAACCAAGGCCGTGATCGCCCATGTGGAAGGCGGCCGTGCCGGCGGTCACCACTCGTGGGAAGACCTCGACGACCTGTTGCTGGCCACCTATTCCGAACTGCGCTCGCAATCCAACATCACGATCTGCGTGGGCGGTGGAATCGGAACCCCCGAGCGCGCCGCGGAGTACCTGACGGGCAAGTGGGCGCAGGCCTACGGCTACCCGCTGATGCCGGTCGACGGGATCCTGGTCGGCACCGCCACGATGGCCTGCCTGGAGGCCACCACCTCGCCGGCGGTCAAGCAACTCCTCGTCGACACCGCTGGCACCGAGCACTGGGTTGGGGCCGGAAAGGCGTTGAACGGCATGGCCTCCGGCCGTAGCCAACTCGGCGCCGACATCCACGAGATCGACAACTCCGCGTCCCGCTGCGGGCGGTTGCTCGACGAGGTGGCCGGCGACGCCGACGCGGTCGCTCAGCGCCGCGACGAGATCGTCGCCGCGATGGCGGCCACCGCCAAGCCGTATTTCGGCGACGTCGCTGACATGAGCTACGTGCAGTGGCTCCGGCGCTACATCGAACTGGCGATCGGCGACGGCTACAGCACCGCCGACACCAAGCGTGCTGATTCGCCGTGGCTGGACATGACCTGGCGGGATCGCTTCGCCGCCATGCTGCAGCGCGCTGAGGCCCGCTTGGACGCCCGCGACACCGGCCCCATCGCGACTGAATTCGACGCAAGCACCGCCGAAGGGCAGGCGCTGCTGGAGAATCCGCAGCGCGCGATCGAAGCACTGGTGGCCCGCTATCCGGATGCGGCGAGTGTGCTGCTGCACCCGGCCGACGCCCCGTTCTTCATCGACCTCTGCAAGACGCCGGGCAAGCCGGTGAACTTCGTGCCGGTGATCGATGGGGACGTGCGCCGCTGGTGGCGCAGTGACTCGCTGTGGCAGGCCCACGACGCGCGCTACAGCGCCGATGAGGTCTGCGTGATCCCGGGCACGGCGGCCGTGGCAGGCATCACCCGGGTCGACGAACCGGTCGGCGAATTGCTGGACCGTTTCGAGAAGGCGGCCGTTGACGAGGTTCTGGCCACCGGCGCGCAGCCGCAGGCGGTGGCCTCGCGACTCCAGGTGCGCCCAGACGCCAGAGGTCCGTTGGGCATCGTGCTGGACTCCCCGGATGTGCTGTGGGCGGGCCGCACCGCGATCAATCCCGTGCACCGGCTTGCGGCGCCATCGCAATGGCAGGTCCACGACGACGAATTCCGCAGCGCCACAGATCATTCCACCGGTGCCAGGCTCGAGGTTCTCGGAGCCGATCGCGTCGTGCTGACCGTCCCGCTGTCGGGTACCTGGATCGAGATCGTCTTCACCCTGCCCGGCACCGTCGTGGACGGCGGCGCGCCGGTGGTCACCACAGCCGACGCTGCCGCCGCGATGCGCGCCGTGCTGGCCATCGCCGCCGGTGTTGACGGCCCCGCTGCACTGCCGGAACTTGTCGGCGGATCGGCCAGCGCAACCGTGGAGTGGGATCCCGAACGGGTCGCTGATCACACCGGCGTGACCGCAACATTCGGTTCGCCGCTGGCACCCACGCTCTCGACGGTGCCCGACGCTCTGGTCGGTCGGTGCTGGCCAGTGGTGTTCGCCGCAGTCGGCGGTGCGGTCACCGACACCGGTTTCGGAGTGGTCGAGGGCTTGCTGAGCCTGGTACATCTGGATCACGCCGCGCAGCTGCTCAAGCCACTGCCGCGGCATAACACCCAATTAGTCGTGACCGCAACGTCTTCGGTGGCCTTCGACACCGAGGTCGGCCGGGTGGTGCCGGTCACGGTGAATATCAGCGACGCCGCCGGGACGGTTCTGGCGGTACTCGAGGAACGCTTCGCCATCCGCGGTCGCACGGGCGCGGGCGAACTGAGCGATCCGGTGCGCGCCGGGGGAGCGGTCTCGGAGAACGCCACCGACACCCCGCGTCGACGTCGCC
>CAMCWJ010000076.1 GCA_945882475.1 Bifidobacterium breve | reverse complement strand
GGGCGAAGCCGCACCACCTTCGGCCCCGGTGTCAGCGGCCCGGTGCGCAGCTTGGGCCCGGCCAGATCCATCGCCACCAGGCAGGTGCGGCCGGCCTGACGTGCAGCCGCCCGGACGGGGCCGGCCATCGCCCGCCACGCCGCCGCATCATCGTGGGCGCAGTTGATCCGCGCAACGCCCATTCCGGCAGCCACCAGACGGGCCACCAGATCGGGATCGCCGGCGGCCTCGGCGGGCAGTGTCACCATGATCCGGGCCAAGCGGTCAGGGGCGGCGGGACCGAGCAGAGCCTCCGCGTTGCGGGCCAGCAGCCGGGTGCCCGAGTCGATGTCCACCGGGGCCGTCCGTGGCGGGTGCCAGCCCCGGCCTTCCATCGCGGCGATCGCCGCCGCGATCAACTGGAGGCTGGACTGCACATGAGCCTCGCTGCGGCCCAGCGATGACAACCCGAACGCGGCCAGTCGCTGCTGGAGGTCGCGCAGGTCGGTCTGTCGCAGTGCCCAGTAGTGCACCAGGTTGATGGCGCTGGGCCGGTGTTCGTCGGCGACCCGCTCGATCCACGGCTGCCATTCCAGTTCGGCATCGGCCAATCGCGAGAGAAGAGCGTCGATCTCGCCCGCGAGCGGAGCCAATTCTGCTGCTGCGGTCATGTTCTGACGTTACCGGCGCGAGGTTGCATCCAGATGAACTGGCCGCAGAAGTGACTTAATACCCGCGTGGACGGTCCGGCTCATCGGGCACGATGACGTCGTGTCGCCCCACCCGGTTGTGATCGACAGCCGGGGACTGCGCGAAATGGTCGCCGTGTTGCGCGCCCGCGGCTACCGGGTGGTGGGTCCGACGTTGCGGGACAACGCGATTGTGCTGGCGGAGTTGCTCAGCGCAGATGACCTTCCGCATGGTTGGGGAGTCGACGTCGCGCCCGGCAGCTACCGGGTGCGCCCCCGCGGGGACCGGGCCGCGTTCGGGCACTCCGCCGGACCGCAGTCCTGGAAGCAGTTTCTGCACCCGCCGCGCCAGCAGGTGTGGTCCTCCGAACCCGATGAGATTTCCGGGGCGGCGGCGCCGTATGCGTTCCTCGGTATCCGCGGTTGTGATCTGGCTGCGATCGGCGTGCTGGACCGGGTCCTGGTGGGCGGTGACCACCCGGAGGGAAGTTACGCCGGCCGGCGCAGTGGGACATTCATCGTCGGCGTCAACTGCACCGAGCCCGGCGGTCTGTGCTTCTGTGCGTCGATGGGCACCGGGCCGGCCTGCGCGCCCGGCTACGATCTCGCGCTGACCGAACGCGCCGACACCGATGCCGTCAGCTACCTGGTCGAGGTGGGCAGTGCCGCAGGCGCCGATGTGCTCAACGCGGTGGCCGGCCGACCGGCTGATTCAGAGGAACCCGTTTGGGCCGCCGCGGAAGTGGCTGCCGCCGCGGACAAGATGGGCCGGCAGATGCCGGCCGGAGATCTGCGGCAGCTGCTCGTCGACTCGCGGACCTCGCCGCACTGGGCGGAGGTAGCCAGCCGATGCCTGACGTGTGGCAACTGCACCATGGTGTGCCCGACCTGTTTCTGCACCAGCACCACCGACGTCACCGACCTCACCGGTGAGCACGCGCAGCGGTGGACCGAGTGGGCGTCCTGCTTCGAACTGGACTTCACGTTCGTTCACGAGGGTCCGGTCCGGGTGTCTGGCGAGTCGCGCTACCGGCACTGGCTCACCCACAAGCTGAGCACCTGGCACGACCAGTTCGGCACCTCCGGATGCGTGGGGTGCGGCCGGTGTATCGCGTGGTGTCCCACTGGAATCGACATCACCGAGGAGATGGACACCTTCGCGCGCCTGACCCCGGACGGCGATGACACGGAGCGCGGCGATGACTGAGATGGCGGTGCGGCCCGGGGAGCGCGCGACGCACGCGGGGGCCATGGTGCCGGTGGCCTACCGGGTGCTCTCGGCGGTGACCGAGACCGCGGACTCGGTGACGCTATGCCTGCAACCAGTGGCCGAAGGCATCCGGACACCCCTGCCGGGCGAGTTCAACATGCTCTACGCCTTTGGTGTGGGGGAGATCGCGATCTCGGTCAGCGGTGATCCGTCGCGCACCGACGGCACGATCACCCACACCATCCGCGCGGTCGGCGCGGTCAGCGCGGCACTGTGTGCGGTCGAACCGGGTGCGACGGTGGGTGTGCGCGGTCCGTTCGGCACCGACTGGGGACTTGCGGGCGCGGCGGGCCGCGATCTGGTGGTGGTGGCCGGCGGCGTCGGCCTGGCCCCGCTACGTCCGGTGGTGCTAGGCGCTCTGGCCGCCCGCGAACGGTATGGCCGGGTGGTGCTGATCGCCGGCGCCCGGTCGCAGGGCGAGTTTCTCTACGCCGCCGAACTGGCTGCCTGGCAACGCGATTCGCGGCTGGAGGTACACCTGACCGTCGACATCCCGATTCAGGGCTGGTCGGGGGAGGCGGGATTGGTCACCGGGCCGCTGGCGCGCCTGGTTCTGGACCCCGGGAACACCACGGCATTCCTGTGCGGCCCGGAGGCCATGATGCGGTTCGGGGCACAGGCGCTGTTGGCCAAAGAAATTGCGCCCGAACATATCCGGGTATCCCTGGAACGCAATATGCAGTGCGGCATCGGCTGGTGCGGGCACTGCCAGCTCGGCCCGCTGCTGCTGTGCCGTGACGGTCCCGTGGTCGGCTACGACGTGGCTGCACCGCTGCTGGAAGTCGGGGAACTGTAGATGTCGCAGCAGGCGGGAACGCAGCGACGCGGGAGTCCTCCGAGCCTGGCGGTCTGGAAGTTCGCCTCCTGCGACGGCTGCCAACTCACGCTGCTCGACTGCGAGGACGAGTTGCTGACCTTGGCCGAGCAGGTGCGGATCGCCACCTTCGCCGAGGCGTCCAGTGCCGTTGTCGGCGGCCCCTACGACGTGTCCCTGGTGGAGGGCTCAATCACCACCTCGGCCGACGAGCGCAGGATCCGCCAGATCCGCGAGCAGTCCGGTGTGCTGGTCGCGATCGGGGCCTGCGCCACCGCCGGCGGCATCCAGGCGTTGCGCAACTTCGCCGATGTCGCCGAGTTCACGTCCGTGGTCTACGCGCGGCCCGACTACATCGAGACCCTGGCCACCTCCACCCCGGCGTCGGCGCACGTGAGCATCGACTACGAACTTCGCGGCTGTCCGATCGACCGTGGGCAACTGCTCGACACCCTGGCCGCACTGCTGGTCGGTCGCAAACCCAGGCTGCCGGCGTCGACGGTGTGCACGGAATGCAAACGTTCCGGGGTGGCCTGCATCACCGTTACCGAGGGCATTCCCTGTCTGGGCCCGGTCACTCACTCCGGTTGCGGTGCGCTGTGCCCACGCCACCACCGCGGCTGCTACGGCTGTTTCGGCCCGGCCGCTACGCCCAACATGGGTGCGATGATTCCGCTGCTGCACCGCGACGGGATGTCCGGCGACGACGTGGATCGGGTGTTGCGGACGTACAACGTCACTGCTTTCGATACCACGCGGGACGGCGCGCCAGTCGATACCGCGCGGGACGCCGAGTGACCGACTCGAGGCGCACGATCCGAGTCGGTGCCCTGACCCGGGTCGAGGGCGAGGGCGCCCTGCACGTCGAGTTGCGCGACGGGGTGGCCGAACGAGTCGAACTCAACATCTACGAGCCACCAAGATTTTTCGAGGCGTTCCTGCGCGGTCGCGCCTACACCGAGCCGCCGGACCTGACCGCGCGGATCTGCGGCATCTGCCCGGTGGCCTATCAACTCAGCGCGTGCAACGCGATCGAGGACGCCTGCGGGGTCACCCTGGACCCGCCGCTGGTCGCGCTGCGCCGACTGCTGTACTGCGGGGAGTGGATTCACAGCCACACCCTGCACATGTACATGCTGCACGCCCCGGACTTCCTTGGGGCGCCGGACATTATCGCGGTGGCGCGCGATCACCGGCCGGCCGTTGAGCGCGGGTTGGCGCTGAAGAAGGCCGGTAACCGGTTGATGGAACTGGTCGGCGGCCGGGCGATCCACCCGATCAACGTCCGACTGGGCGGCTTCTACTCGCTGCCGGGGCGCGACGATCTGCAGCAGATGGCTCAGACGCTGCGCACCGCCCTCGATGACGCGCTGGCCACCGTCGGCTGGTTCGCCGGCTTCGACTTCCCGGACGCCGAGATCGATCACGAATTGCTGGCTCTGACCGGCGAGCGCTACGCCATCGAGAGCGGTGCGATCGCCCGCAGCGCGGGCCCGGCGTTCGATGTAGCAGAGTTCAGCGATCACGTTCGCGAAACGCAGGTGCCGCACTCCACTGCGTTGCACGCCACCCTTGATGGCCGCCACCACCTCACCGGTCCGCTGGCCCGCTACTCGCTGAACTATCGGCAGCTCACACCGCTGGCGCGCGAGGCCGCCACCGCGGCTGGCCTGGGACCGCAGTGCCGAAACCCGTTCCGCAGCATCCTCGTTCGTGCTGTGGAGGTGGTCTACGCGATCGACGAGGCGCTGCGGATCATCGCCGACTATGAGCCGCCGCGCCGGCCGTTTGTCGACGTCGAAGCCCGGCCTGGGATCGGCCACGGGGTCAGTGAGGCGCCCCGCGGGTTGCTTTACCACCGCTATGAGATCGACGAGGCCGGCCTCATCAGTGCCGCGGTGATCGTGCCGCCCACCTCGCAGAACCAGGGCGCGATCGAGGACGACCTGACCCGGCTAGTTGTTGCCGACGCGGGCCTCGACGACGCGGCGCTGACGGCGATGTGTGAACGCACCATCCGCAACTACGACCCGTGCATCTCCTGCGCGACACATTTCCTGACGCTGACGGTGCGGCGGGATTGATGTCCGCCGTGGTGATCGGCATCGGCAACGATCTGCGCCGCGACGACGGCATCGGACCGGCGGTGGCCGCCGCGGTGGTCGGCCGGGGACTGCCCGGCGTGCGGGTGCTCACCTGCGCCGCCGAGCCGACCGCGATCCTCGACGCCTGGTCGGGCGCGGAACTGGCGGTACTGGTGGACGCGGCGGTGGTGGCCGACGGCATCCCCGGCCGGGTGCGTCAAAGCTCGCTGTCGGAGGTGGCCGACGGCAGAGCGCTGAGTTCGCACGACTTGAGCCTGGTTGGGACCTACGAACTCGGCCGCGCGCTGGGCCGGGCCCCGGCGTCGGTTGTGGTGATCAGCATCGACGTCGTCGACACCGGTTACGGGACCGGGTTGAGCCCGGCGGTGGCCGCGGCGCTACCGGCCGCCGTGCGCGCCGTTGCTGCCATTCTGGCCGGGCAGGCTCAGGAATCCGCGGACCAGTTGCCGTAGCCGCCGGGCGGCGTCGTCCAGCTGGGCGCCGTCGCGGGCCCGCACGTCGTCGGGATGCAATCCCAGCCTGGCGATGTCGCCGCCGTGGTCTTCGGCGATCCACTGTTCCTGAAGGGCCAGGTCGACTTCCGGGTGGAACTGCAGACCGAGCGCCCGGCCGTGAACGAAAGCCTGTGTGGCACAGGAATTGCGGGCCACCTCAATCGCACCCGGCGGCACCGTGAACCGGTCGAAATGCCATTGGAACCATCGCCCGGACGGGACCAGGTCCGGGGCGCTGCTGGTCACCTCGCGCCAGCCGATCTCCGGATCCGGTGAGCGGGTCACGCTGCCGCCCAGGGCATGAGCCAGCAACTGCCCGCCGAAACACACGCCGAGCACCCCGGCGCCGGCGGCCAGTGCGGTGCGCAGCAACTCCGATTCCTCGGCCACCCAGTCCAGTCCCTCGTCGTACACCGACCAGCGCGCCCCCAGTGGCACGACCACGTCGTAGTGGGTCGGGTCTGGGAAGGTGACGTCGACCGCCGGGTCGTCCGGGTGATCGGCGGGCACCACATCGAAGGTGCTGACATCGAAGCCCGACTCGGCGAACGTTTCGGCTAAGAGCGCTGCCGGCGCTGTCGGATCGTTATTGATGAACAGGACCCGCCGAAACACCCGCTCACCGTATGTCAGCGGTAGGGTTTGAGCATGCGGCTGCTGTTCACCGCCCTGGTGTGGCTGGTGGTTGCGGCCCATTTTGTTTTCCTGATCTACCTTCCCGTTGGCGGGTTATTGGCACTGCGTTGGCGCGGCACGATTTGGTTGCACGCTGGGGCGGTCGCGTGGGCCGCCGCGAGCGTCCTGTTGCACGTCCCGTGCCCGCTGACCGGGATTGAACGCCTGGCCCGGGAACACGCCGGCATGGCCCCACTCGGACCGGCGGGATTCATCGATCACTACATCTCCGACGTCGGCGACCATGAGGCTCAGGCGGCAGCGCTCGTCGTGGTGGCGGTGTCCTGGATCGGCTACGTGGCATCCGGGCATCTGAGGCGGCAAGCGGAGAAGATCGACCCGCTGACTCGGGTGCGCTAGCAAACTCCAGGCAGGCCACCCGCTGGAGGGTTTGCATACTGGATTTATGAACGTGTCGTTGCTGGTCTGGATCCTCACGTGCGTGGTGATCCTGGGATTGTTCGTCTTCGACTTCTTCGCTCATGTGCGTGTTCCGCACGATCCGACCTTCAGGGAGTCGGCGATCTGGTCCAGCGTTTACATCGCCCTGGCGGTGGTGTTCGGGTTTTTCATCTGGTGGCAGTGGGGTGGGCAGTTCGGTGGGGAGTACTTCGCCGGCTACATCACCGAGAAAGCGCTTTCGGTGGACAACCTCTTCGTCTTCACCGTGATCATGAGCTCTTTTGCAGTACCGCGGCCCTACCAGCAGAAACTGCTCCTCATCGGGATCGTCATGGCACTGGTCATGCGGGCCGGCTTCATCGCCCTCGGTGCCGCCGCGATCAACACCTTCAGCTGGGTCTTCTACCTCTTCGGCATCTTCTTGATCCTGACCGCGGTGAAACTGGCCCGCGAAACCGGACACGAGCGCGAGGCCGAGGTGGAACGGGAGAACCGCCTCGTCACCCTGGTGCGCCGATTCGTCCCGACCTCTGACGAGTACGACGGCGACAAGTTCATCACGCGCATCAACGGCAAGAGGTTCATCACTCCGATGATGCTGGCGCTGGTCGCGATCGGCTTCACCGACCTGCTCTTCGCCCTGGACTCCATCCCGGCGATCTACGGACTCACTGAAGAGCCCTACATTGTCTTCACCGCCAACGCCTTCGCACTGATGGGGCTGCGGCAGCTGTACTTCCTGATCGGTGGGCTGCTGGACCGGCTTATCTACCTGTCGGTCGGCCTGTCGGTCATCCTGGGCTTCATCGGGGTCAAGCTGATCCTGCACGCGCTGCACAAGAACACGCTGCCGTTCATCAACAACGGCAACTACGTGAACGTCCCGGAGATCTCGACGGGAATGTCGATCAGTGTCATCGGGGTGGTGCTGCTCATCACCACCGTCGCCAGCCTGATCCGCACCCGCGGCCGGGTTGGGGCCGAGAAAAAATAGTGTCCGAGGGGGGACTTGAACCCCCACGCCCGTTAATAGGGCACTAGCACCTCAAGCTAGCGCGTCTGCCATTCCGCCACTCGGACATCGCCGTCCACCGGCAGGTGGGGCAGCTAAGGCTAACGGATCGGCCTGGGTCGGCCCAAACACCGGGTCGGCCCAAACACTGGGTCGGCCCAAACACTGGGTCGGCCCAAACCCCTGCGCCGGTACAGCTAGGCGCTGGGCAGGCGGTCGCTGATCGCGCGGGCGATCCCCGCCGCGGCCGCCGTCGGTCCGTCGAGGCTGCACGCCTCGATGTCCACGGCCACGTTGTTGCGCACCGTCAGGGCGCGCTGACAGGACCACTGCTGCGGGCCGCGCTGCGTCCGCGACACCGACAGCACGTCCCGGTCGGTCTCTGCCGGGCCGATCGACCAGAGTTGATCCGGAGCCAGCGGCTGGGCGTAGGACAGTTCGCGGTCCGAACAGCGCTGCCAGCTCTGCCGCGAGCGGGCGTAGAAGTCCGCCGCGGCGTCGGCGGTTCCAAACAGCACCACGGCCTGCACGGCGAAGTGCCGCCAGGCCGGGGCCGGTGGTGGCTCGCGAAGTACCTGACCGCGGATCGCTGTCCAGCCGGCACCGGCGTACGCGGCCTGCTGAGCCGCGCCGGCGACGGCCAGGCAGTCGACGTCATCGACGTGGGCACTGTCGTTCCACGGCGCGGTCGCCTCCTTGGTGACCACTAGTTCACTGCCGGCCAGCGCCGCAGCGACATCGGCCGCCGGCAACAGCAGGGCGGGCAGCGACTCGGCGGTGGCGGGTGGACCGGACGTGGCCGGGCTGGCGGTGCCCGCGGTGGTGGCGGCGCAGCCAGCCGTCGACAGGCTCACCGTCGACAGGCACAGCAGGGCGGCGATCGCGGGCAGCCGGGTGATCATCGCCTAAATAGAACCGCATGAGGCGCGTGTTGTAAATGTGGTCTGAGATAAAGATGTGGTATTGCTGCGTGGGCTGCCGTTGATGGGGGTCAATGGTAGGAATGCAACCGTGCGGGCTCCCGAAGACGAAGTGGTCGACCTCGTCAGTGCCCTGATCCGGTTCGATACGTCCAACACCGGGGAACTCGACACCACTAAGGGCGAAGCCGAGTGCGCCGAGTGGGTGGCCGGCCAACTCCGCGAGGTGGGCTACTCGCCGGAGTACCTGGAGTCCGGAGCACCCGGCCGCGGCAACGTCTTCGCCCGATTGCCCGGGGCCGACCCCACCCGCGGGGCACTGCTGATCCACGGCCACCTTGATGTGGTGCCCGCCGAGGCCGCCGACTGGAGCGTGCATCCGTTCTCCGGCGCGGTGTCCGACGGGTACGTGTGGGGCCGTGGCGCGGTCGACATGAAGGACATGTGCGGGATGATGCTGGCCGTCGCCCGGCACTTCAAGCGGGCCGGCATCGTGCCGCCGCGCGATCTGGTGTTCGCCTTCGTCGCCGACGAGGAGAGCGGCGGCAAGTACGGGGCGCAATGGCTGGTGGCCAACCGGCCGGACCTCTTCGAGGGCGTCACCGAGGCCATCGGCGAGGTGGGCGGATTCTCAATCACGCTGCCTCGCAAGGACGGTGGCCAGCGCCGGCTGTACCTGATTGAGACTGCGGAGAAGGGCCTGCTGTGGATGCGCCTGACCGCGCGCGGCCGCGCCGGTCACGGCTCGATGGTGCACGACGACAACGCGGTGACAGCGATCGCCTCGGCAGTCGCCCGGATCGGCAGCCACGAGTTCCCACTGGTGCTGACCGAGTCCGTCGAGCAGTTCCTGACCGCGGTGGCCGAGGAGACCGGGTACACCTTCGACTTCGATTCACCCGACCTCGAGGGCGCGATCGCGAAGCTGGGGCCGATCGCCCGGATGGTGGGCGCCACCCTGCGCGACACGGCTAATCCGACCATGCTCAAAGCCGGCTACAAGGCCAATGTCATCCCGGCCACCGCCGAGGCGGTGATCGACTGCCGGGTGATTCCCGGCCGCCAATCCGCCTTCGAGCGCGAGATCGACGACCTGATCGGCCCCGGTATCACCCGGGAATGGATCTCGGAACTGAGCTCCTACGAGACCGGTTTCGACGGCGACCTGGTCGACGCCATGAACGCCGCGGTGCTGGCGCACGATCCCGAGGCGCGCATCGTCCCGTACATGCTCTCCGGGGGCACCGATGCGAAAGCCTTTGCACAGCTTGGCATTCGCTGTTTCGGATTCGCGCCGCTGCGGCTTCCGCCGGAGCTGGACTTCGCGGCCCTGTTCCACGGCGTCGACGAGCGGGTGCCGGTGGACGCACTGCAGTTCGGTGCCCGGGTACTCGAGTACTTCCTGAAAAACTGCTGACCCGACGACCGTAAGGATCACCGCCATGGCATTTCCCTACAACCCCTACGACTACCTGCCCGAACTGCCGAGCTTCACCCTGACAAGCACCGACATCACCGACGGCCACCCCATCAAGACGGCCCAGGTCAGCGGCATCATGGGCGCCGGCGGCGGGGATATCTCCCCGCAATTGAGTTGGTCGGGGTTCCCGGAGCAGACCCGCAGCTTCGCCGTCACCGTGTTCGATCCGGACGCCCCGACGGCGTCAGGCTTCTGGCACTGGGCGGTGGCGAACCTGCCCGCCACGGTCACCGACCTGCCCGCCGGGGTGGGCGACGGCTCGGTGCTGCCCGGTGACGCGCTGACGCTGCGCAACGATGCCGGAATCCGACGTTACGTCGGTGCCGCGCCGCCGCCGGGGCACGGCGCTCACCGGTACTTCGTCGTGGTGCATGCGGTGAACCAGGAGAAGCTGGAGATCACCGAGGATGCCAGCCCGGCGTTCCTGGGTTTCAACCTGTTCATGCACTCGATTGCGCGTGCGGTCATCCACGGCACCTACGAGCAGAAGTAGCTAGCGCCTACCGAACACCCGAGCCGACAGCCGCGCTCAGCGACGAGAACCCGCCGGCGTGCAGGCGTTCGGCGATGCCGTCGTGAATCTGCTT
>CAMCWJ010000075.1 GCA_945882475.1 Bifidobacterium breve | reverse complement strand
GGCGATGGCCGGCGCCCTCGACGCCGCGGCCGCCGCGCTGGGCGGCCTCAATGGACTGGTGCACGCGGCAGGTCGGGTGATTCCCGAGCCGGTGGGCGCCTACACCGAGGAGTCGTGGGACGCCGTTCTGGACGTTAACCTGCGGGCGCAGGCGATCCTGGTACAGCTGATGCTGCCGCAGTTGCGCGAGGCGGCGCGCGTCGGCGCCGGGCCGGCGGTCGTCGGGATCTCCAGCATCGAGGGCCTGACCGCCAACCCGTTCATCCCGGCCTACTGCGCATCCAAGGCCGGTCTGCTGGGGCTGACCCGGTCGATGGCCGCTCAGTTGGGCCCCGAGGGCATCCGGGTCAACGCGGTCTGCCCCGGTTTTATCCGCACCCCGATGCTGCAGATCGCGTTGGACATCGACGAGGTTCGGGTGGGCTTTGAACAGGCTGCCCCGCTGGGCCGGCTGGGCAGTCCCGAGGAGGTGGCCGCCGCGGTGGCCTTCCTGATGTCGCCCCGGGCCTCCTTCATCACCGGAGCCCACCTGGTCGTCGATGGCGGAGTGACTAGCCGGCACCCCTGAGGCCGGCATCAGCCGGACCGCCAGCGTCAGCCGAACCGCAGCGAGGTGCCCGGAGTCAGCGTCTGCACCTGGCCCCGGCATTCGATCTCGATCGGCGGGTGGTCGGTGGGGTCGACGCTGACTTCGGCGCTGCGGCCGACGATCGTCAGGTGCAGCCGGTAGCCGCGGTAGTAGATCGGCATCCGCAGTGTGCCAAGGCTTTCCGGCCACATCGGATTCAGGATCAACCGGTCGCCGCGAATCTCCAGCCCGGTCAGGCAGCGCTGTAGGAGGTCGATGCTTCCGGCCATCGCGGCGACGTGGATTCCCTCCGCGGTGGTGCCGCCCTGGATGTCGGCGACGTCGGAGGCGAGCACCTGCCGGAAGTAACGCATCGCGCGGTGGCGGTCGCCCCGGGCCAGCACCCAGGCGTGCACCACTGAACTGAGGGTCGATCCGTGCGAGGTGCGCTGCACGTAGTAGTCGATTGTCCGCGGTATCTGCTCGGGGGTGAATCGATATCCCATGCGGGCGAACAACTCTCGCAATTCGTCTGCCGACAGTAGATAGAAGAGCATGAGTACGTCGGCCTGTTTGGACGCCTTGTAGCGGTTGACGCTGTCGTTCTCGGCCTCGAGTATCCGGTCCAGCCGCGCGATGTCGCCATAGCGCGCGCGCAGCCCGGCCCAGTCCAGCTCCTGCAGATCGGCATAACCCTCGAATTGGCTGATCACCGTGCGATCAGACTCCGGCCCTGGCCCGGGCGCCGGGTGGAACGGCACGGACATCCGGCGGGTGACATCGTCCCAGCGATCCAGTTCGGAGCCGTCGATGCCGAGAGACGCCATCAGATCGAGCCGGTCGCGCAGCGGCAGGGCGTCGAGTGCGTCCAGTGCCCGCAGGATGACCCAGACTGCCATCACGTTGGTGTAGGCGTTGTTGTCGACGCCGTCGAACGGGCGGTCGGGGTATCCGGAGTGGAACTCGTCGGGGCCGATGACTCCCCGGATGACGTAGCGGCCGTCGGAGAGCTCCGCGCGACTCACCCAGAACCGGGCGATCTCGGCCAGCATCTCGGCGCCGTTCTCGATCAGGTACTCAAGGTCACCGGTCACCTGGTAGTACTGCCAGACGTTGTAGGCCACCGCGATTCCGATGTGGTGCGCCCGCGCGCTGGCGTCGGGGTTCCAGCGGCCCGAATTCGGATTCAGATGCAGCTTCTGGCTCTCCTCTCGGCCGTCGCTGCCGGACTGCCACGGGAACATCGCGCCGGCGAACCCCGCATCGCGGGCGGCCCGCCGGGCTTCGGGCAGCCGGCGGTAGCGGTAGCGCAGCAGCGAGCGGGTGCTGGCCGGCGATCGCAGATTGAGCACCGGAAACACGAACAACTCGTCCCAGAAGATATGCCCGCGGTAGGCCTCCCCGTGCAGGCCGCGGGCGGGCAGGCCGGCGTCGAGGTCCTCGGCGCGGTTGGGCACCGTTTGCAGCAGTTGCAGCAGATGCAGCCGTACCACCCGCATGGCATCGGGGCTGTCGGCGAAGGATATGTCGAATCGCTCCCAGAGGTGCGCCCACTCGCGGCTGTGGCCGTCGCGGAGTTCGCCGTAGCGGCCGAGCCTGTCGAGAAGTCGCACCGCGGCGTCGCCGGGATCGGAGATGGCGTGGTCGCGCCCGGTGAAGACCACCGCCATCTTCTCCACGCTTACCGATTCGCCGGCGGTGAGGCTAACCAGGAAGTCGTGGCCGACGCGCCGGTTCTCGTCGACGAATCGGCTCTCGGCCGGCACTGCCAGCCCGTCGCGCCACAGCGTGGTGCGGGTCGCCACCGCGATGGGAACCCTGGATTGCACGGTCTCGCACACCAGCAGCGCAGAGTCCGCGGAGAGTTCCCGTGCGGTGACGACCAGTAGATGGTCGTCGGAGAAATCCCGGTAGCGCTGCACCCCGTTGTTGCGCACATCGCCGTCGATGACCGACAGGAATTCGATTGTGCCCGACCAGTCTTCGGCCGTAACGGTGGTCTCCAGCGCGCACGCATGCGGCAGATGCATGGCCGCGATGCGGCGCTGGACCACTGCGCTGGTGCGTCCCGCCGCGTCGCGGAACCGGAACTCCCGGGTCAGTTCGGCCTGCCGAAGGTCCATGGTCTGCTGGTAGGACAGCACCTCGGCGGAGTCGATGTCGAACCAGTCGCCCCCGTCGATGCGGAACTTGCACGACAGCCAGTTCGGCAGGTTCACCAGGCTCTCGTTCTCGACCTGAACCCCGGCTATCTCGTCGGTGAGCCGGTTGTACAACCCGGCCGCGTAGGTGCCTGGGTAGTGGAACGTTCCGGCGTCGGCTTCGGGCGCGCAACCGCGCGTGACGCGATAGCCGTTTCCCACCGCGCACAGCGCCTCCCGCAGCCTTTCCTGTTCGGGGAGGTACCCGCCGAAGGTGAAGGACCAGGGGCCGGAGTTCTCCCGGTGGTCGATGTCGTGTCGGGCGACCAGGCGGTCGATGAACTCTCGGACCCGATCGGGGGAGTCCAGGCTGAACCGGGCGGCGGTCGCCCGGTCGCCGTCCTCTGTGTGGCGGACCACGATGCCGATGCCGTCGTGCAGGACGGAGTCGAAGGCGTCCTCGTCGGTCAGGTCGTCCCCGACGAAGACCGGCAGCAGCGGCCGGTTCCCGGCGATCTGCTCGCCGATCCACTCCAGGGTCTTGCCCTTGTCCCAGTCCAGGTTCGGTCGCAGTTCGACGACCATGCGGCCCGAGGTCACCTTCAGTCCGGCGCGACGACCGACATCGTGGGCTGCTGCTGTGACGGCACCCGCGGCGCCGGGCCCGGCGTTGCGGTAGTGCACGGCGACGGCATACCGCTTGTGCTCCACCGCCACCCCGGCAATCGGGGCAAGCCGACCGGCGAGCTCCTTGGCGGCATCTTCAAGAACCGGAATCGCCTGGGCGGCAGTCTCATTGCGGTGATGGACGCCGTCTGGACCCACCATCTCGAAGCCATGGCTGCCGGCGTACCACAGCCCGGGAATGCCCACCCGGGCCTGCACGTCGGCCAGGTCGCGACCGGAGAGCACCGCAACCGGATACCGCGCTGCCAGCTCCCGCAGCGACTCCTGTGCGCCGGGCACCGGGATGGCCGAGGCGGGGTCGTCGACGATCTCCGACAGCGTGCCGTCGAAGTCGAAGAAGAACGCCGGCCGACGCGCTGCCAGCACGCCGGCGATCTGGCTGAAGGACAGCAGGGCGTCGGGCAGCCGCGACATCGGCCGATCGATGGTGCGCAGGGTGACCTCGGCCAGATCGCCGATGATCGCGTCGGCCGCCGCCAGCCGATCCGGTGAATCGCCGCCGCGGTCCACCGCGATGACCAGTCCGAACCCACCGGCCCGCGCGGCAGTCACGCCGGCCCCGGAGTCCTCGACGACTACGGCCCGGCCCGGGCGGACGCCCAGACGCCGCGCGGTCTCCAGCAGCGTCGCCGGGTCGGGCTTGCCGGGCAGTCCGAGGTCTTCGGCCAGCACGCCGTCCATCCGGACCGCGAACACGTCCTCGATGCCGGCCGCGGCGAGCACCGCGGCACAGTTGCGGCTGGCCGAGAAGACCGCGACGCCCAGACCCGCGCTGCGCAGGCGACGGGCCAGTGTGACTGTCGACTCGAACACCGGCACCCCGCCGGCGATCCGCTCCACGAAGAGTTCCTGCTTGCGGTTGCCCAGTCCGCAGATGGTCGCGGCCCCGTCGTCGTCCGCCTCGCCCCAGGGCAGGCTCACGCCCCGGGCCGCCAGGAAGTCACGGACTCCGTCGTAGCGTGGCCTGCCGTCGATCCAGTTCCGGTAGTCCGCGGAGGTGAACGGGTCGTGGTTCTCGGTATCCGATGGGGCCCGCCCGCGCAGGTACTCGTCGAAGAGCTGCTTCCAGGCGGCCTCGTGCAGTGCGGCGGTGCCGGTGACGACGCCGTCGAGATCAAACAGGACCGCGTCGTGGTAGCGCGGGTCGATGGCGACCGGTGCGCCACCGACGACAGTGTCGCCGCCGGTCTGCCGGCCGAACGCCCGGTCGCTGCCCATGGTCTCGACCCTAGGCCACCACCGCCGCGGATCAACGCCGTCGCGGGGCCTTCGGTCTACACGGGCGGTGACCTATGCCCCTGACCCGCCGGGCTCCGCTGTCCTACCCTCGGCACAGGTACGTGCCGGATACGGGTTTCCCGTACTGTCCGGCGCGCGGAGGAGGGGGCCGAAATGTCAACTGCGGCAGGCGCTGCGCCGATCATCGTGGGTGTCGACGGATCACCGGAGTCGAAGGTCGCCGTCGACTGGGCTGCGCGCGACGCGGCTCGTCGGCATCAGCCGCTGACGCTGATCCATGTGCTCACCCCGCCGGTGGTCATGGCCTTTCCGGAGGTGCCGATGCCGCCGGACTACCTGCGCTGGCAGGAGGACGAAGGCCGCCGGGTGCTCGACAACGCCATCAAGACCGCCACCGAAGCCGCCGGGGACCACCCGATCGCGATCACCTCCGACATGGTGCCTGGCGCCACGGTTCCGACGCTGGCGGAGTTGTCCCGAGACGCGCAGTTGATCGTGGTGGGCTCCCGCGGCCATGGCGCACTGGCCCGCGGACTGCTGGGTTCGGTCAGCACCGGACTTGCACACCACGCGCACTGCCCGGTGGCGATAATCCACGATGTGGACCCGCTGATCCCGCACCCGTCCAAGGCGCCCGTGGTAGTCGGAGTCGACGGGTCGCCGGCCTCGGAGGCGGCCGTGGCGATCGCGTTTGAACAGGCCTCCTTCCGCGGAGTCGACGTTGTCGCCGTGCACGCCTGGAGCGACTCCTCGCTCTTCGAGTTCCCCGGCCTGGACTGGACCACCCAGCAGACGATGGCCCAGGAGATCCTGGGGGAACGGCTGGCGGGCTGGCAGGAGCGCTATCCCGACGTCCTGGTGCGCCGCATCGTGGTAGCCGACAAGCCCGCCCATCAACTGCTCGAGCAGGCCGCCGCCGCCCAGTTACTGGTGGTGGGCAGCCATGGTCGCGGCGGCTTCGCCGGGATGCTGCTGGGGTCGGTCAGTTCGGCCGTGACGCACGCCGCCCGAGTCCCGGTGATAGTCGCGCGGTGACGATCCCGGCGTAGCGGCTCACGCCAGCGGCGCGGTCCAGCGCAGCGCGGTCCCGCCGCCGGGCGCGGCGGCGATGATCAGTTCCCCGCCGACCTCATCGGCTCGGGCCCGCAGGTTGCTCAACCCGCTCGGGGTGACGTCGGCGGGTATGCCGCAACCGTCGTCGACCACCTCGATGCTGAGGTCGTTCTCCACCCGGACCGTCACGGTCACTGCGCTCGCTCCGAAGTGCCGCACCGCGTTGCTGACCGCTTCGCGCACAACGGCTTCCGCGTGATCAGCCAACGCCGGTTCCACCACCGAGAGCGGGCCGACGAATTGCACGGCGGTCCGGGGGCCCGCTCCGGCGAATGCGGCGATCGCCTCGCCGATCCGCTGGCGCAGCCGGGTGCTCCCGGATGTCCCGCCGTGCAGGTCGAAGATCGTGGTGCGGATTTCCTGGATGACGTTCTGCAATTCATCCACGGTGTCGGAGAGTCGCGTCTGTACCTCCGCGGTGTTGGCCCGGGGCATGGTGCCCTGTAGCGACAGGCCCACCGCGAACAGCCGCTGGATGACGCTGTCGTGCAGGTCGCGAGCGATCCGCTCGCGGTCGGAGATCACATCGAGGTCGCGCATCCGGCGCCGGGTGTTGGCCAGCTGCCAGGCCAGCGCCGCCTGGTCGGCGAACGCCGCCATCATGTCCAGCTGGTTGTCGCCGAATTGCGCGGCACCGCGGCGGCGCAGCACCACCACCACGCCGGCGAGTGTTTCGGCGGTTCGCAGCGGCAACATCATGGCCGGCCCGGCGTCGGGGATCAGCGCCACGCCCTCGATCTCGGCGAGCAGCCGAGGTGTGCGCTCGGCGAAGACCGCACCGATTATCGTCCCCGGCACGGTGGCCGGTGGCCCGTTCGGGTTCGTCGCGGCTGAGCCCGCGGCAGCGACCACCGTCAGTTCGTCTTCGGCGTCGCTGGGGACTTCGATGTCGGCAGGCGCGACCACCAGCACCGCATCTGCTTCGGTCAGACGCAGCGTCTGGTCGGCGATCAGCCCGAATACCCGGTCTGGCTCATCGCTGCCGAGCAGTTCGGTGGCGATGTCGCGGGTGGCCTCGATCCAGGCCAGGCGGGTGCGGGACTGCTCATAGAGTCGGGCGTTGTCGAAGGCGACGCCGGCGAGTAGGGCCTCATTGGTCTCCCGCTCGATCGCGCGACCCAATTGGGTACTGGCCTTGGCGATCAGGCTGAGCAGGGTCGCATCCTCGGGCATCGGGTCGGGCCCGAAGAACTCCAGCGAGCCCACCACCTCGGTTCGCACCAGCAGTGGGGCGCTGAACGCCACCCGCATGCCGGACTGCAGGGCACTCTCCCGGCGCAGAAAGTTCTGGCACGTCCTCAGGTCGGCACACCATTGCGGTGCGCCCGTTTCCCAGACCTGGCCCGGCAAACCTTGGCCGCGCGCGAACACCAACTTCTCCGTGTCGGATGTCAACGCGGAAAGGTCCAGGCCCGGATCGTGGTACCAGATGCCCGTCGGTCGCATTCGGCGGTCCGTGCCGTCGCCGCCGATGAGGAAGGCGTGCCCTGCGGGCCACCCGGCGAAGCGGCAGATGTATCCCACGGCGGAGGCCAGCACCTCCCGAACCGAACCGGCCTGATTAGCCATGATCGTGATGGTGGAGAGGAACTCGAGCTCGCGCTGTCTCTGGTAGAGGTCGCGCAATCCGCGCTCGGCGATCTCCTCCGCCTGGTAGCGGATTCGTCGCTCCCGCTCCAGCCGGCGATTCAGCAGTTTGTTCTCGTCGGTCAGCGTCTCGATCAACTTCGCTGCATCGCGGGCGCGTTCGCGTTCCGCCGCCATGTGCGGTCCTATGCTGCCGTCACGGCGATCAGGCAGCGGTCCGACCCGTCATGCATGCAATCGCGGTGCTGCACCGCCAAGGTCTCACCGTAGTGTTCGCCGGCACCGAGGATGAATCCGTGGGCGAGATCGCAGAGCTTTCGCGGTGACCGGTAGCCGATCGTCAGCTCATTCTCCGCGGGTGCGGCGAAGTCGAAGTGCGGACAGAACGCGCCAGAATAGAGCTTGCGCACCTCGGGGTGGATGACATCGTTGAGTGAACGCAGGAAGGGCAGCGAATTCCGATGTGGCGCAAAGAATTCGGGCCAGCGTGTGGCCATACAGGGTATCGCCCGCTGCCCGAACCAGCGCAGCACCTCGCCCTCGGTAATCGACAGCGCGGTTGCGGCCGCGGACACCAGTGCGGTGATCTCCGAGTCGTCGTAGTTGCCCAGCGAGGTGTAGACGCCGTCGAGTCCGGCCGCGTCGAGCAGTTCGTCCCACGTTCGGTCCCCGTAGGTGTCGACCACCACGTCTTCGAGCAGGTTGAAGATGATGCCTTTCATGCGCCGTCCCGTTTGTGTGGCTGGGGGAGTTTGGAGACGAACACCGCGGCCTGGGTGCGTCGCTCCATGCCCAGCTTGGCCAGCAGGCGGGAGACATAGTTCTTCACGGTTTTCTCGGCCAGGAACATTCGCGCCGCGATCTGCTTGTTGGTCAGGCCTTCGCCGAGCAGATCCAGCAGCACCCGTTCCTGGTCGGTCAACCCGGACAGCGGATCCGATCGTTCGGCTGCCCCGCGTAGCTTGGCCATCAATGCCGCGGCGGCGCGGTTGTCGAGCAACGAGCGTCCGGCGCCGACGTCCTTGATCGCCTTGGCCAGTTCCATGCCCTTGATGTCCTTGACGACGTATCCGCTGGCGCCGGCCAGGATCGCGTCCAGCATCGCCTCGTCGGAGGTGAACGACGTCAGCATCAGGCAGCGAAGGTCGGGCATTCCGGAGAGCAATTCGCGGCACAGCTCGATGCCGTTGCCGTCGGGCAGGCGCACATCGAGCACCGCGACATCGGGCTTCAGCGCCGGGATGTGGGCCAGTGCCTGGGCCACCGACCCGGCCTCGCCGATCACGTCGAGTTCGGGATCGGCGCTGAGCAGGTCGATCAGTCCGCGACGGACCACCTCGTGGTCATCGACAAGAAAGACCTTGACCATTGGGTGCCTTCCCTTGGCGGCGCCGAACTGCGCCGCCACTCACGATAACCGGCGCCGGGGGAGTCAGGGTCACAACAGCCGTTGCCGGTCGATCACGAGCACCGAGCAGTCGGTGTCGTGCAGCGCCGCCATGCCGGTCGGACCGAGCAGATCGCCGACGGTGCTGTCGTTGCGCATGCCGACCACCACCAGTTGGATCGCCGCGGCGTTGGTGGCCAGGTAGTTGAGCATGCTGCCGTGGACGGCCACCGGCCGGGCATCGAGATCGGGGTAGCGGTGCCGCCACTCGGAGAGCCGGCGGTCGAGTTGTGCGCGCACCATCCGGTTGCCGTCGGAGACCGCGTGCGAGTCGTGCACGTCGGTATAGCGCGACTGCCAGGAGCCCAGCACCCGCAGCGGCGCCCCGCGCAGCCGCGCCTCCTCGACGCCGGACTGCAGCACCGCGGCGCTCTCGGGTGTCTCGTCGAGTTCGACGACCACCCAGCCTGGACTGCCGGCAGTCCGGCCCGCGCTGCGGATCACCGCGACCGGGCAGTGCGCGGCGGCCCCCAGCGCGCCGGCTGTCGAGCCGAGCCGGTCGTGCTCGAAGTGGTCGAGGCCGACCGCGCCCACGCAGATCATCGCGGCGGTGCGGGATGCCTCCAGCAGAGCAGCGGTCGGGTCGCCGGCCAATACCTGGGTCTGGATCTTCACCGCCCGGTCGGCGGCCGCGGAGCCAACGGACCGCTCGGCCTCCGCCAGGTGGTCAGCCGCGTCGTCGTTGCCTGCTGCGACGGCCACCAACCGAAGCGGCACGTCCCGACTGAGCGCCTCGTCGACCGCCCACACCGCCGCATGGGCACCGGACCGTGATCCGTCGACGCCGACGACAACCGCGGGTGGGGTGAAGGGCTCGGACATCGGGGCCTCTCCGGGATGACGAAACCCCATTGTGCGCTCAGCCGGCGACCAGGTCGACCTCGACCGGCGGCTCGGCCCGCCGCAGCAGCCGCTCGGTGTCCGCGCGGGTGCACGGCGCGGTGCCGGGCGTCAGCAGTGTGGCCGCCCCGGCCGCGATGCCCAACCGGACGGCCTCGATCAGGGTCCAACCCCTGGTGAGGCCAACCGCGACGCCGGCGAGCATCGCGTCGCCGGCGCCCACTCCGCTGCCCGGTGGAACCCGGACCGGCGCGAACCGCCAGCCGCCGGTCCGCCCCGCCAACACCGCGCCCCGGGATCCCAGCGAGACCAGAACGTAGCGGGCCGCACCCGCGTCGACGAGCTCCCGGGCCGCCGCCAACTGCTCCGCTTCGGTCACCAGGTCCCGGTCCACGCACTCCCGAAGCTCCCGGATGCTGGGTTTGAGCAGGAACACCCCGGAACTGACGTGGGTGAGACCGCCGCCGGAGGTGTCCAGCAGGAACGTCACGGAAAGGTCGGCGCACAGGCTCGCGACCTCCTGGTAGAAGTCCTCCGGGACGCCCGGGGGCAGGCTACCGCTGGCCACGACGACCGCGGCCGAGGCCGCCGCGCGGCGAAGCCGACCCAGACATTCGGCCCGCTCGGCTGGGGTCAGCCCCGGGCCGGGCAGCACGAATCGGTACTGCCGGTCGGTGCCGGTCTCGTTGACGGTGAAACTCTCCCGGGTCGATCCTGCGATCGGAATACGTTGCACTGCAAGCCCTTCGGCCATCAACAGGCTGGTGACGAAATCGCCGGCCGGTCCGCCCGCCGGAAACACCGCCGTG
>CAMCWJ010000074.1 GCA_945882475.1 Bifidobacterium breve | reverse complement strand
GCCACGCGGCGCCGACTGGTTCGTCGAAGATCTGGGCTCGACCAATGGCACCTACCTGGACCGCTCGAAGGTCACGACCGCGGTCCGCGTACCGATCGGAACGCCGGTGCACATCGGTAAGACGGTGATAGAGCTGCGCCCGTGACACTGGCCCTTCGCTACGCCGCACGCTCCGATCGCGGGCTGGTGCGCTCGAACAACGAGGACTCCGTCTACGCCGGGGCCCGGTTGTTGGCCCTCGCCGACGGCATGGGCGGACACGCCGCCGGTGAGGTGGCGTCGCAGTTGGTTATCGCGGCGCTGGCGCACCTCGACTACGACGAGCCCGGCGGCGACTTGCTCGGCAAGCTCGAAGATGCCGTGCACGAAGGCAATACGGCCATCGCAGAGCAAGTCGACCTGAACCCCGACCTCGATGGGATGGGGACCACGCTCACTGCGATCCTCTTCGCCGGTGACCGGCTCGGCCTGGTTCACATCGGCGACTCCCGCGGGTATCTGCTGCGCGATGGCGAATTAGCGCAGATCACCAAGGACGACACCTTCGTCCAGACCCTCGTCGACGAGGGTCGGATCACCGCGGAGGAGGCACACTCCCATCCGCAGCGTTCCCTGATTATGCGGGCGTTGACCGGCCACGAGGTTGAACCGACGCTGACCGTTCGGGAAACCCGCGTCGGCGACCGCTACCTGCTGTGTTCCGACGGACTCTCCGACCCCGTCAGCCACGAGACCATCGCCGAAGCGCTCAAGCTCGCAGATGTCGGAGAGAGTGCTGACCGCCTGATCGAATTGGCGTTGCGCGGAGGCGGACCCGACAACGTGACCGTTGTCGTCGCCGACGTGGTGGAGCACGACTACGGCAGCCAGACCCAGCCGATCCTGGCCGGTGCCGTCTCCGGAGCCGACGACAGCCTAGCGCCGCCGAACACGGCTGCCGGTCGCGCTTCGGCCATTGCGCCGCGGCCCGAGGCGCCCAAAGTGGTTGTGCCGGAACCCGAACCACTCCGGAGGCCTAGATCGGGTCGGCGTGCGTTGTTCGCCGCTGCTCTGGTGACGCTGCTCATCCTGGCCGGGATTGGGATCGGCTACCGGATCATTCGCGGCTACTACTACCTCGGTGCCAATGACGAAACAGTCGCCATCATGCGTGGCATTCAGGGATCGTTTTTCGGACTCGACTTGCAGCAGCCTTACCTGCTGGGCTGTCTCAACGACCGCAACGAGCTGTCCCAGATCAGCGACGGTCAGTCGGCTTCCGAACTGGGCTGCGAACTGATGCTGCTGAAGGATCTGCAGCCCGCCGATCGCGCCCAGGTCGCGGCGGGGCTACCAGCCGGCAGCCTGGACAACGCCATCGCCCAGTTGCGACAACTGGCCGACAGTTCACTACTGCCGGTCTGCGCACCGGCCCGAACACCGGCCACCGCGGCCCCCCGTGGCACCACCAGTGCGCCGCTGACGGCGGTACCCGCTCCGCGCCAGGTTCCGGGCACCGATTGCCGGGCCGCCGCATGACCGGCGGGCAGTCGGTGACGACCGCGCCGCAGGCCCCGGTGACCCTGACGCCGGCGATACCGACGCGCCGCAACTCCGAATTCGCACTGATCTGCTTCGCCACCCTCGTCACCGGGACTGCGCTGCTGATCGTTGAAGCCAACCAGGAGCAAGGCGTCGGCTGGGATCTGCTGACCTACACCCTGGCGTTCCTGACTTTGTTCTCCTGCGCGCATCTTGCGGTCCGCCGATTCGCCCCGTACGCAGACCCCTTGCTGCTTCCGGTGGTGGCCCTGCTCAACGGACTGGGTCTGGTGCTGATCCACCGACTCGACCTGACAGCCGGTAGGCCCTCCGACGGTCCCGGCGCCGAGCAGCAGATGCTGTGGACCCTGGTGGGAGTAGCCGGCTTCACGATGGTGGTGGTGTTCCTCAAGGATCACCGGATGCTCGCGCGATACGACTACATCTGTGGAGCCGCCGGCCTGGTGTTGCTGGCGATACCCGCGCTGCTGCCCAGCAGCCTATCGGAGACCAACGGCGCCAAGATCTGGATTCGGTTGCCCGGCTTCACCATTCAGCCGGCCGAGTTCTCGAAGATCCTATTGCTCATATTCTTCGCCGGCGTGCTGGTGACAAAGCGCAACCTGTTCACCAGCGCGGGCAAACACTTCCTGGGCATGGACCTTCCCCGTCCCCGGGACCTGGCCCCGCTGCTGGCGGCGTGGATGATCTCGGTCGGGGTGATGGTCTTCGAGAAGGACCTCGGCACCTCGCTGCTGCTGTACGCCTCGTTCCTGGTGATGGTCTACGTGGCCACCGAGCGATTCAGCTGGGTGGTGATCGGCATGGGGCTGTTCGCCGCGGGAAGTGTTGTCGCGTATCACCTTTTCGGTCACGTCCGCAGCCGCGTACAAACCTGGATAGACCCCTTCGCCGACCCGGAGGGCGCGGGCTACCAGATCGTGCAGTCGAAGTTCAGCTTTGCCACCGGTGGGGTTTTCGGCACCGGACTGGGCAACGGTCAGCCGGGAACTGTTCCGGCGGCCTCGACGGACTTCATCACCGCGGTGGTGGGGGAGGAGCTGGGCCTGGTGGGGCTGAGCGGCGTGCTGCTGCTCTACACCATCGTGATCGTGCGGGGCCTGCGCACCGCAATCGCCGTTCGAGACAGCTTCGGAAAGCTGCTCGCCGCAGGCCTGGCCTCGACACTGGCCATTCAGCTGTTCATCGTGGTGGGCGGGGTCACCGGACTCATCCCGCTGACCGGGTTGACCACCCCGTGGTTGTCGTACGGCGGGTCATCCCTGGTGGCTAACTACATCCTGCTTGGCATCCTGGTGCGGATCTCGCATTCGGCTCGCAAGCCGATCAGCACCAGTCAGCACACTCCGATTGCGGCGGCGCGAACCGAGGTGCTCGGTCGGACATGAACACCTCCCTGCGGCGTATCTCGATGATGGTCATGGCGTTGATCCTGTTGCTGATGGTCAACTCGACCGTGACCCAGGTTTTCCGGGCCGACGGCCTGCGATCGGACCCGCGCAATCAGCGGGTGTTGCTAGATGAGTACTCGCGCCAGCGCGGCCAGATCACCGCCGGCGGCCAACTGCTGGGCTACTCGGTGCCCACCGGCGGGCACTACCGATTCCTGCGGGTTTACCCGGAGCCCTTCGCCTATGCGCCGGTGACCGGGTTCTACTCGCTGCGGTTCTCCAGCACCGGCCTGGAGCGCGCCGAGGACCCGGTGCTCAATGGTTCCGACGAGCGACTGTTCGGCAGGCGCCTGGCCGACTTCTTCACCGGCCGCGATCCCCGTGGCGGCAACGTGGACACCACGCTGGTGCCCCGCGTTCAGCAGGCGGCCTGGGACGCGCTCACCCAGGGCTGCAATGGTCCCTGCAAGGGATCCGTGGTGGCTCTCGAGCCTGCCACCGGCAAGGTGTTGGCGATGGTGTCTACACCCTCCTACGACCCGAACCTGCTGGCCTCCCACGACGCCGACGCACAGGGCCGGGACTGGGAGCGGTTGCGCGACGATCCAGAGTCGCCGTTGACCAATCGAGCCCTCTCCGAGCGCTACCCGCCGGGTTCGACGTTCAAGATCATCACGACGGCCGCAGCGCTGCAGGCCGGCCTCAGCGAGAACGAGCCGCTGACCGCCGCGGCCCGAATTCCGTTGCCCGACAGCACCGTAACGCTGGAGAACTACGCGGGCACGCCGTGCGGCACTGCACCGACGGCGCCGCTGCGCGAGGCGTTCGAGCGGTCCTGCAACACCGCGTTCGTCCAACTCGGGATGCGGATCGGTGCCGACGCGCTGCGCAGCACCGCCGCCGCGTTCGGGTTCGACACCCCGCCTGCCCCCATCCCGCTCGAGGTCGCTGAGTCGATCGTGGGTCCGATGTCGGACGCGGCCGCGGTCGGGATGTCGAGCATGGGGCAGAAGGACGTCGCGGTGACCCCACTGCAGAACGCGATGGTCGCCGCGGCGATCGCCAATGCGGGTGTGGTGATGCAGCCGTATCTCGTGGACCACATTCAGGGGCCCGACCTCTCCGATGTGAGCACCACGGAACCGCAGGAGCAGCAACGCGCTGTCTCGCCCCAGGTCGCGGCTAAGCTCACAGATTTGATGGTCGCCGCGGAGAAATTCACCCAGCAGCAGGGCGCGATCCCCGGCGTGCAGATCGCTTCCAAGACCGGAACCGCCGAGCACGGCACCGACCCCCGCAACACCCCGCCCCACGCCTGGTACGTCGCATTCGCGCCGGCGCAGAACCCGCGGGTCGCCATCGCGGTGCTGGTGGAGAACGGCGGCGATCGGTTGTCGGCGACGGGCGGCGCCCTCGCCGCCCCGATCGGGCGTGCCACCATCGCCGCGGTCCTGCAGGGGGCTTCATGAGCCGCCCGCAGCCGAGCACAGCGAGGCAAGGAATAGACACCCGCAGCCGAGCACAGCGAGGCAAGCCATGAGCCCCCGCGTGGGTGTGACGCTGTCCGGGCGCTATCGGCTGCAGCGGCTGATCGCCACCGGCGGCATGGGCCAGGTATGGGAGGCCGTCGACAGCAGACTCGGTCGCCGGGTCGCGGTGAAGGTGCTCAAGCAGGAGTTCTCCTCAGACCCGGAGTTCCTCGAACGGTTCCGCGCCGAGGCACGCACCGTGGCCATGCTCAACCATCCGGGCATTGCCGCCGTGCATGACTACGGCGAGACCGAGATGGACGGGGAAGGCCGCACCGCCTATCTGGTGATGGAGTTGATCAACGGTGAGCCACTGAACTCGGTGCTGCGTCGCACCGGCCGGCTTTCCCTTCGGCACGCACTGGACATGTTGGAGCAGACCGGGCGCGCATTGCAGGTGGCCCACGCCGCCGGACTGGTGCACCGCGACGTCAAGCCCGGGAACATCCTCATCACCCCGACCGGGCAGGTGAAGCTGACCGACTTCGGCATCGCCAAGGCCGTTGATGCGGCGCCGGTGACTCAGACCGGGATGGTGATGGGCACTGCCCAATACATCGCGCCCGAGCAGGCCCTCGGTGAAGACGCTACCGCAGCCAGCGACGTCTATTCGTTGGGAGTCGTTGGCTACGAAGCGGTTTCGGGCAAGCGGCCGTTCGTCGGCGAGGGTGCCCTGACCGTCGCGATGAAGCACATCAAGGAAACTCCGCCGCCATTGCCCCCGGATCTGCCGCCCAACGTGCGCGAGCTCATTGAGATGACGCTGGTGAAGAACGCTGCCATGCGCTTCCGCAACGGCGGCCAGTTCGCCGATGCAGTGGCCGCGGTGCGGTCGGGTCGGCGTGCCCCGCGGCCGAACTCGGCACCGACCATCAAGGCCAGCCCGGCCGCGATCCCCGGTGCCAAGCGCGCCGAGCCCGAACCCCGCCCGGCTCCGCCCGCTCCGCGGCCCCGCCCGAACCCCTCGCACCGGACCCCGCCGCCGGCTCGTCGGGCCTTCTCAGCCGGCCAACGGGCGCTGCTCTGGGCCGCCGGCGTGCTCGGCACCCTGGCGATCATCAGCGCTGTTCTGATCGTGATGGCCGACCGCGAGAAGCGCAGCAACACCCCGGTCGAGGAGACCTTGACCGAAACCGTGACGCCCGAGGCCGCTGAGGTGCCGGTGGCACCGTCGGGGTGGACCGGCGGGTTGGAGAATCCGGTTGCCGGGGGAGCGCGGGTCGAGCGAATCCGATTCGGTGCCGCCGTGCCGGTGAACGCTCGGCCGTCGATCGGCGAGGCCCCGCGATGACCACTCCGCAGCACCTTTCCGATCGCTACGAGTTGGGCGAGATCATCGGCTTCGGCGGGATGTCGGAGGTGCACCTGGCCCGGGACATGCGCCTGCACCGCGACGTCGCGGTCAAGGTGCTGCGCGCCGACCTGGCCCGGGATCCGAGTTTCTATCTGCGATTCCGCCGGGAGGCACAGAACGCGGCCGCCCTGAATCATCCCGCGATCGTCGCGGTATACGACACCGGGGAGGCGGCGACTCCGCGCGGGCCGCTGCCCTACATCGTGATGGAGTACGTCGACGGGGTGACACTGCGCGACATCGTCCACAACGACGGACCCATGCCGCCGCGGCGGGCGCTAGAGGTGATCGCCGATGCATGTCAGGCGCTTAACTTCAGCCACCAGCACGGCATCATCCACCGCGACGTCAAGCCTGCCAACATCATGATCTCCAAAGCCGGCGCGGTGAAGGTGATGGATTTCGGAATCGCCCGGGCTCTCGCCGACACCGGCAACCCGGTTACCCAAACCGCTGCGGTGATCGGAACCGCGCAATATCTCTCGCCCGAGCAGGCGCGGGGCGAGACCGTCGACTCCCGCTCGGACGTCTACTCGCTGGGCTGTGTGCTCTACGAAGTCCTCACCGGTGAACCGCCTTTCGTCGGCGATACCCCGGTCGCCGTGGCGTATCAACACGTCCGGGAGGACCCCGTCCCGCCGTCGCAGCGACATCCGGGCATCTCGCCGGAACTCGACGCCGTTGTGCTCAAGGCGCTGGCGAAGAATCCCGACAACCGCTATCAGACCGCCGCGGAGATGCGGGCCGACCTCGTCCGAGTGCACAGCGGCGAGAAGCCGGAAGCTCCCAAGGTGCTCACCCAAGCCGACCGCACGTTGATGATGGCCTCGCGGTCAGGATCCCGCGCGGACTCCTCCCGCACCGCGGTCGGCTTCGACAACTCCCGCGGCGGTCGCGGGGGCTCGGTCGGTCGCTGGCTGGTAGGTGGGTCAATCCTGACAGTGCTGACGGTGGTGGTGGCGCTGGCGATCAACATGGCCTCCAGCAAGCCGCGCCCGATGCAGATTCCCAACGTCGGGGGCCAGGTCTCCGCCGACGCGATAGCCACGTTGCAGAACAAAGGCTTCAAGATCCGCACCCAGCAGAAGCCCGACAATTCAGTGCCCCCTGAACATGTGATCGGCACCGAACCGCCCGGAGACTCGACGGTCAACGCCGGCGACGAGGTGGTAATCAACGTCTCGACCGGTCCGGAGCAACGCGAAGTGCCTGACGTTGCGTCGCTGAGTTACGCCGAGGCGGTCAAAAAACTGACGGCCGCGGGATTCGGGAAGTTCAAACAGGGCGAGGCGCCCTCGGCGGCCGACCAGCGCGATCAGGTGCTCAACACTGTCCCGCCGGCCAATCAGACATCGGCGATCACCAACGTGATCACCATCGTGGTGGGCACCGGACCGGTGACCCGCGCGATCCCCGACGTCACCGGCCAGACCGTCGAGCTGGCCACCAAGAACCTCAACACGGTCGGCTTCCCGACCATTCTGAACGCACCGCAGGACAGCTCCCAGCCCGCCGGCGAGGTGCTCGGCTCGGACCCGGCCGCCGGGACCTCTGCGGCCCTCGACTCCCCGATCACCCTGAAGGTGTCCAAGGGCAACCAGTTCGTGATGCCAAACCTGGTGGGGCAGTTCTGGGTCGACGCTGAGCCCAACTTACGGGCGCTGGGCTGGACGGGCGTGCTGGTGAAGGGACCGGACGTTCCCAACAGCGGTCAGCGCACCAATGCGGTGGCGGTGCAGGGCTCGGCGCCGGGCACCGGAGTGAATTTCGGCGCGTCCATCACGCTGGCGTTCGCTTCATAGCCCGAGCGCATGCCGGACGGTGTCGGCGACCTCCTGCTCGAGTCGGCGCACCAGGCCATCGTCCGGCGCCGCTCCGCAGTAGCCGAGCCAGTTCGCGAGCATGCGGTGGCCGCCCTCGGTGAGGACAGACTCGGGGTGGAACTGCACGCCGTGGATCGGCAATTCCCTATGTCGGACGGCCATGATCACCCCGCCTTCGGTGTGCCCGGTCACCTCGAGTTGCGTCGGTACCGTATCCGGCAGGATGGTCAGCGAGTGATAGCGCGTGGCGGTGAACGGATTCGGAAGGCCCTGCAGCACACCGGCATCGGTATGGAACACCTTGCTGGTCTTACCGTGCAACAGTTCCGGGGCCCGGTCCACCGTTGCACCGAACGCAACGCCGATCGCCTGATGTCCCAGGCACACCCCGAGTAGGGGCGTTCCCGCCGCCGCGCACGCCCGCACCAGCGCCACCGAGCAACCGGCCCGCTCCGGGGTGCCCGGGCCGGGGCTCAGCAGTACACCGTCGAACCGGTCAGCGACCGCGGCGATCTCGGCCGGGCCGGCCAACCGGGCATCGTCGTTGCGCCAGACCTGGGCGTCAACACCGAGTTGGCCCAGGTACTGGACCAGGTTGAACACGAAGCTGTCGTAGTTGTCAACGACCAAGACCTGCACGCCTGACAGGCTAGCCTGTTGCCCGATACCGACCTGCGCTGCGTTAATCTCTTACTGAGTGCCACCGCCGCACCGCAGAACCGTCCGTGAAGGTAGTCATGCCAAAGTCCAAAGTTCGCAAGAAGAACGACTTCACCGTCAAGTCGGTCAGCCGTACGCCAGTCAAGGTCAAGGCCGGCCCGTCGAGCACGTGGTTCGTCGTGTTCTTCATCGGCCTGATGCTGGTCGGTCTGATCTGGCTGCTGGTGTTCCAATTGGCGGCGTCGGGCTACGACACCCCCGAGGCGCTGCAATGGATGGCCGACCTGGGCCCGTGGAACTACGCGATTGCATTCGGCTTCATGATCGCCGGCCTGCTACTCACGATGCGGTGGCGCTGACCCATCCCCGCAATTCAGCGACAATCACATCGATGTGATTCATCCCCATTGGGGATAACGCCTGTGGATAATCATGAAAACGGCTGATTGGGGACCCCGGCCCGCGGCTGTCGTCGCGGTAGGGGTGGCCGGGCTGCTGATGGCGGCCGGCTGCGCCGTGCTCGCCGTGGACGTGCCCGGCCGGCTGCTCACCGGGATCGCTGCGGCCGGTCTGCTGGTCTTCGCCGCGGGGTCCTGGCGGGCCCGGCCACGGCTGGCCATCACCGAGGACGGGCTGGTCTACCGCGGTTGGCTAAGGACTCAGCGGCTGCGCCGGTCCGACATCGAACTGATCCGGATCACCGAATTCCGGCGGCTCGGCCGCAAGGTCCGACTGCTCGAAATCGACACCACGGCTTCGCAGCTGATCGTGTTGACCAGATGGGACCTCGGGGAGGATCCGCTGGGAGTCCTCGACGAGTTGACAGCCGCCGGCTACGCCGGCATGTGATCAGGAAATCGTGACCGACTCGATCACGACATCGTCGGTAGGCCGGTCGCCGCGATCGGTGGCCGCGGCCGCGATGGCGTCGACGACTTTCTGCGACTCCGGGTCGACGACCTCGCCGAAGATGGTGTGCTTGCGGTTGAGGTGCGGGGTCTTGCCCACCGTGATGAAGAACTGCGAGCCATTGGTTCCCGGCCCGGCGTTTGCCATCGCGAGCAGATAGGGCCGGTCGAACTGCAACTCGGGATGGAACTCGTCGGCGAACTTGTAGCCCGGTCCGCCGCGGCCGGTGCCGGTGGGGTCCCCGCCTTGGATCATGAACCCGTCGATGATGCGGTGGAAAACCGAGCCGTCGTAGAACGGGCCGGAGGCGCCGCCCGTGGCATTCTGCGTCGAATATTCCTTGGTGCCCTGGGCCAAGCCAACGAAGTTGGCGACGGTCTTGGGGGCGTGGTTCCCGAACAGGGCGATCTTGATGTCGCCGCGGTTGGTGTGCAGGGTCGCGGTCGCGGTCTCATGGCTCGTGGTCACGGGCCATAGTGTGCCATTAGCACCGTGCGCTGCAGTGCCCCGGGGTGTCCCCGGTGCTTCCGGCGGTCGGAAACGCGTGGAGCCTAGGAGATTCGAACTCCTGACATCTGCCTTGCAAAGGCAGCGCTCTACCAACTGAGCTAAGGCCCCTCGGTCCCGGCCGGCTCCCGGGGTCATCGCCGGGTCGCCTCGACCGGAACACCCGTGGGCCTAGGAGGACTCGAACCTCCGACCTCTTCGTTATCAGCGAAGCGCTCTAACCACCTGAGCTATAGGCCCGTCGTTGCATGTCGGACGAGGGCAGAGATTACCGCACCGGCGACGGCCTGCCCAAAACGCGCTAGTCCAGATCGGCCAGGGTGACCTCGACGCCGCCGACGATGTCGGTGCTCAGGTTGTAGATGTAGGCACCGAGGGTCGCCATCGCGGTCAGCAGGACGATGTTGACCAGACCGATGAGTGCGGCAACGCCGAAGATCGACCCGGCCGAGACCAGGTCGCCGCCCCCGCCGCTGCCGCTGGTGAGCAGGTCGCCCACGTTGTTGTTGAGCTTGCTCCACACGCCCATGGCGCCGAGTACCAGGTAAAGAAACGCAACCGCGATCATCCACACGAAGAACAGTGCGCCGCTCAACAACCCGGACACCTTCAGCGCGCTCCAGGGATCAATGCGCCGGATCTGCAGATTCGCCCGAACCGGTCCGCGGGCGCGATGGCCCACCTGGATTCGCGATGTCGGGTCGGCGGCCCGGATCGGCTCGGCGGCAACGGGTTTGGGCTGCGGCGGCCGCGGCACTTCGGCGGAGAGGTTGGGTAA
>CAMCWJ010000073.1 GCA_945882475.1 Bifidobacterium breve | reverse complement strand
CGGTGCGATCACGGTGGCGATGGCGGGCGGAATCAGCGGTACGCGGGCGCCTGCGGCTCTCGATGACGAGCGTGGGCGCGCGGTAGGCCTCCCTGATGGCGATCGTGCGGCCGCGGCGGGAGTCGATGACGAGTCCGGCCCCGAGGGCTTATTCGACGAGGACGAGGTCGATGCCGGGTCCGAAGCCGCGGAGGCCGACAGCGATGCCGAGCCGGAATTCGAACCCTCCCCACCGCCGCCGCCGGTCACTCCGGTGCCGGATGCGGAGGACGTCGAGGACCTGATGTTCGTGGACGATGACATCGCCGACGGAACCGGAGGCGACGATGGCTCCGCCGACCGAACCGAAGGCGACGATGGCCCGGCGACCGGCGCCGTCGATTCACCCCGGGGTTAGGCTTTCGCCGTGCCCGATCAGATCCGAGTTGCGGCGAGTTCGCCGGCCCGACTTGTGGTGCTGGCCTCGGGTACCGGATCACTGCTACAGGCACTGCTCGACGCCGCCGTCGGCGCCTACCCGGCCCGGGTGGTGGCGGTCGGGGTGGACCGAGACTGCCGTGCCGCCGGGATCGCCGAGGCCGCCGGTGTCCCGGTGTTCGCCGTTCGGCTGCGCGATCATCCGGACCGGGTGGCCTGGGATGCGGCGATCGCCGAGGCGACCGCCGCCCATACTCCTGACCTGATCGTCTCGGCCGGATTCATGAAAATCCTTGGCCCGCAGTTCCTGTCGCGATTCCCCGGCCGGGTGGTCAATACCCACCCCGCGCTTCTACCGGCTTTTCCCGGCGCGCATGCGGTACCCGAAGCGCTCGACTACGGCGTCAAAGTCACCGGATGTACCGTGCATCTGGTTGATTCGGGCGTGGACACCGGCCCGATCCTGGCGCAGCAGGCTGTCGACATCCGCGATGGGGACGACGAAGAGACCCTGCACGAGCGCATCAAGGCCGTCGAACGGCGACTACTGGTGGACGTGCTCGCCGAACTGGCGACGCGCGGTGTGACCTGGATTGGTAGAAAGGCGACTCTGGGAATGGTGGAGGCATGACGACGCAGACTCTGGTTGGGCGCAAACCGATCCGACGGGCATTGATCAGCGTGTACGACAAGAGCGGGCTGATCCCGCTCGCGATGGGCCTGCACCAGGCCGGCGTGGACATCGTCTCCACCGGATCGACCGCGAAAACCATCGCAGCCGAAGGTATTCCGGTTACGCCGGTGGAGTCTGTAACCGGATTTCCCGAGGTGCTCGACGGCCGTGTCAAGACCTTGCATCCGCACGTCCACGCCGGTCTGCTCGCCGACACCCGAAATCCGGAACACGTTGCGGCACTGGAGCGGCTCAAGATCGAGCCGTTCGACCTCGTCATCGTCAACCTCTATCCATTCAGCGAAACCGTCGATTCCGGTGCGGAGGTCGACGAGTGTGTCGAGCAAATCGACATCGGCGGCCCATCGATGGTGCGCGCGGCCGCAAAGAACCACGCCAGCGTGGCAGTGGTGGTGGAGCCGTTGGGTTACGACGGGGTGCTTGCTGCAGTCCGCGGGGGCGGGTTTTCCCTAGAGGAACGGAAGAAGCTGGCGGCGTTGGCCTTTCGGCACACCGCCGAGTACGACATCGCGGTGGCCACCTGGATGAGTGCGGTGCTGGCACCCGAGGACGGATCCGCGCCGGAGTCCCTGCCGCGCTGGTTCGGCCGCAACTGGCGGCGGATGTCGGTGCTCCGCTACGGCGAGAACCCGCACCAGAGGGCCGCGCTTTACAGCGATGACATCGGCTGGCCGGGCCTGGCGCAAGCCGAACAGCTGCACGGAAAAGAGATGAGCTACAACAACTTCACCGACGCCGATGCGGCGTGGCGAGCAGCGTTCGACCACCAGGAGATCTGTGTGGCGATCATCAAGCACGCCAACCCGTGCGGCATCGCGATCTCGAACGCGTCGGTGGCTGACGCGCATCGCAAGGCTCACGAGTGCGATCCGCTGAGCGCCTTCGGCGGCGTGATCGCCGCCAACGCCGAGGTGACCAGGGAGATGGCCGATCAGGTTGCGGAGATCTTCACCGAAGTGATCATTGCGCCCGCCTACGAAGAGGGAGCGGTGGAAATCCTCTCGCGCAAGAAGGGGATTCGGGTGCTGGTGGCAGCCGAGCCCGCGATCGGCGGGGTCGAGATCCGCCAGATCGGCGGCGGACTGCTGATGCAGGAACGCGACGGCCTCGACGCCCCCGGCGACGACCCGGCGAACTGGACGCTGGCCGCCGGCGCACCTGCCGATCCGGCGACGCTGGCCGACCTGCGGTTCGCCTGGCGCACCTGCCGGGCGGTGAAGTCGAACGCGATCGTCATCGCCGACGCGGGTGCGACCGTCGGTGTCGGCATGGGCCAGGTGAACCGGGTCGATGCGGCCCGCCTGGCGGTCGAGCGGGGCGGCGAGCGGGTGCGCGGCGCCGTGGGAGCCTCCGATGCCTTCTTCCCGTTCCCCGACGGTCTGGAAACCCTGATCGCCGCCGGGGTCCGGGCGGTCGTGCACCCGGGCGGCTCGGTCCGCGACGACGAGGTCACCGCCGCCGCGGCCGCGGCCGGTGTGACGCTCTACCTCACCGGGGCGCGGCACTTCGCACACTGACTCGTTGCGGTTCTCCCCGTCGAGCAGACGCAAAGTCGCACTCCTGACGGTGTGAACGTGCGATTTTGCGTCTGCTCGCGAATGACGATTGCGGAACGGGCGCGGGGACTCTGGCGCGGCGATTCGACAGCCGTCGTAGCGTGGGGGTCGTGACTTCATCTGATGACCTCCCCAAGACCCTCGGCGAACTGCGCGCGTCGGGGCATCTCGAGCGCTCTGTCAAGCAGGAGATCCGAGAAAACCTGCTGGTCGCGCTGGCCGACGGCGAGGAACTGTGGCCGGGCATCTTCGGGTTCGAGGACACCGTGCTGCCGCAACTCGAGCGCGCGCTGATCGCCGGACACGACTTCGTCCTGCTCGGGGAGCGAGGCCAGGGCAAGACCCGCCTGCTGCGCTCGCTGATCAGCCTGCTCGACGAGTGGACGCCGGTGATCGCCGGTGCCGAACTCGGTGAACACCCCTACACGCCGATCACCCCGGAGTCGATCCGCCGGGCCGCCGAACTTGGGGACGACCTTCCGGTCGCATGGCGGCACCGCAGCGAGCGTTACACCGAGAAACTGGCCACCCCGGACACCAGCGTGGCCGATCTCGTCGGCGACATCGACCCGATCAAGGTGGCCGAAGGCCGCACTCTGGGTGATCCGGAGACCATCGCCTTTGGACTCATTCCGCGGGCGCACCGCGGCATCGTCGCGATCAACGAACTGCCCGACCTCGCCGAGCGCATCCAGGTCTCAATGCTCAACGTGATGGAGGAGCGCGATATCCAGGTCCGCGGCTACACGCTGCGGCTGCCACTGGACGTGCTCGTGGTGGCCAGTGCCAATCCGGAGGACTACACCAACCGCGGCCGCATCATCACCCCGCTGAAGGACCGCTTCGGTGCCGAGATCCGCACCCACTACCCGCGTGAACTCGACGCGGAGGTGGGCGTGATCAGTCAGGAGGCGCACCTGACCGCGGCGGTGCCGATCTATCTGCTGCAGATCGTCGCCCGCTTCGCCCGCTATCTGCGGGAGTCCAATTCGGTGGACCAGCGGTCCGGGGTCTCGGCCCGTTTCGCCATCGCCGCCGCCGAGACGGTGGCGGCCTCGGCTCGGCACCGTGGTGCGTTGTTGGGCGAGGACGAACCGGTGGCCCGGGTGGTCGATCTCGGCACGGTGATCGACGTCTTGCGCGGCAAGCTGGAGTTCGAGTCCGGTGAGGAGGGTCGCGAACTCGCGGTGCTGGAGCACCTGCTGCGCCGAGCCACCGCGGACACCGCGCAAAAGGCGCTCGGGGGTATTGATGTGGGTCCGTTGGTGACCGCGGTGGAGGGTTCGGCGGTGACGACCGGCGAGCTGGTTGCGGCCAAGGACGTGCTGGCCGCGCTGCCCGGACTGCCGGTGATCGACAAGATCGCCGACCGGCTGGAAGCCAAGACCGAGGGTGAACGCGCGGCCGCCCTCGAGTTGGCGCTCGAAGCGCTGTACCTGGCCAAGAAAATCGACAAGAACAGCGCCGAGGGCGAAACGGTCTATGGCTAGGGGTTCGAGGTACACCTCCTACACCGGCGGGCCGGATCCGCTGGCACCGCCTGTTGATCTTCGGGAAGCGCTGGAGCAGATCGGCGAGGATGTCATGGCGGGCACCTCGCCCAGGCGCGCGCTCTCCGAACTGCTCCGCCGCGGCAACCCGAACATGAAGGGGGCCGATCGGCTGGCTGCTGAGGTCAACCGACGCCGCCGGGAGCTTCTGTCGCGCAACAACCTTGACGGGACACTGCAGGAGATCAAGAAGCTGCTTGATGAGGCCGTGCTGGCCGAACGCAAGGAACTTGCCCGGGCCCTGGACGACGACGCGCGGTTTGCCGAGTTGCAGATCGAGTCGCTTCCGCCGTCGCCGGCCAAAGCGGTGCAGGAACTCTCCGAGTACGACTGGCGCAGCGCCGAAGCCCGCGAAAAGTACGAGCAGATCAAGGATCTGCTCGGCCGGGAGATGCTCGATCAGCGGTTCGCCGGCATGAAGCAGGCGCTGGAGAACGCCAGTGACGAAGACCGCCAAGCGGTTAACGAGATGCTCAACGACCTCAACGACTTGTTGGACAAGCATGCCCGCGGTGAGGACACCCAGGAAGACTTCGACAACTTCATGGCCGAACACGGCCAGCACTTCCCGGAGAATCCGCGCAATGTCGAGGAACTGCTGGACTCTTTGGCCAAGCGCTCCGCTGCCGCCCAGCGTTTCCGTAACAGCCTGACGCCGGAGCAGCGTGCGGAATTGGATGCGTTGGCGCAGCAGGCTTTTGGATCGCCGCAACTGATGAATGCGCTGAACCGTCTGGACTCCCACCTCCAAGCGGCCAGGCCGGGGGAGGACTGGACGGGCAGTTCGGAATTCTCGGGCGACAACCCGTTGGGCATGGGCGAGGGCGCCCAGGCGCTGGCCGACATCGGCGAACTCGAGCAATTGGCCGAACAGCTGTCGCAGAGCTATTCCGGGGCGACCATGGACGACGTCGACCTCGAGGCCCTGGCCCGACAACTCGGCGACGAAGCCGCCGTCGACGCTCGCACCCTGGCCGATTTGGAACGCGCACTGATGAATCAGGGCTTTCTCGATCGCGGCTCGGACGGCAAGTGGCGACTCTCGCCCAAGGCGATGCGCCAGCTCGGGCAGGCCGCGCTTCGCGATGTCGCACAACAGCTCTCGGGGCGCCACGGCGAACGGGAGACCCGGCGGTCCGGCGCCGCCGGCGAGCTGACCGGGGCCACCCGGGCGTGGGCGTTCGGTGACACCGAGCCGTGGAACGTCACCCGCACGATCACCAACGCGGTACTGCGTCGTGCGGGCGCTGAGCACGGTGCCGGTCCGGTTCGGATCACCGTCGACGACGTCGAGGTTTCCGAGACCGAGACCCGCGCCCAGGCGGCGGTGGCACTTCTGGTCGACACGTCGTTCTCGATGGTGATGGAGAACCGGTGGCTGCCGATGAAACGCACCGCGTTGGCGCTGCACCAGCTGGTGAGCACCCGGTTCCGTTCGGATGCGTTGCAGATCATCGCCTTCGGCCGCCACGCGCGGACGGTAAGTGCCGCCGAGTTGACCGGTCTGGAAGGCGTCTACGAGCAGGGCACCAACCTGCACCACGCGCTGGCGCTGGCCAGCCGACACCTGCGGCGCCATCCCAACGCCCAACCGGTGGTGCTGGTGGTCACCGATGGTGAACCGACCGCGCACCTGGAGAACTACGGAAGCGGCGGGACCTCGGTGTTCTTCGACTACCCACCGCACCCCCGGACGATCGGGCACACCGTGCGCGGCTTCGACGAGGTGGCCCGACTCGGCGCCCAGGTCACCATCTTCCGGCTCGGCGACGACCCCGGCCTGGGCCGGTTCATCGACCAGGTTGCCCGGCGGGTGGGGGGCCGGGTGGTGGTGCCTGAACTCGACGGCCTCGGTGCCGCGGTGGTGGGCGATTACCTGCGTGCACGGCGGCGGCGCTAGCGCCCGCCGGGCAAACCCACCGCATCGCCGGTCGACTCCGCCGGTTCCGGCGGCACTCGGACCCGCCGCGGCGGCGCCCGCGGTGCCGCTACCGCGTCGGGCCCGGCGCTGTTGCATTGCTCGTGAGCCGTGATCAAACGGTTATCTTGCGGTCATCTGCAGACCGCGCGGAAATTCAGGTTTGCTAGTTGCTAATCCTTGGGCCGTGCTGCGAAACCTCCGGCAAATGCCGTTTGACGCCATCTGGCAAACACGCTGAGGTGAATTTCACCCTGAGAGGAATATGTGAGGATCCCCAGTGGCCGCTGATAGAGACGTGCGAGTAATCCCTAATCCCTGGTCGGATTGCGGGATTCCCGCGCGACGGGCGGTGGACGCGACGGCAACGAGTGTCCATGTCGGCCTCGTCAAGTTGCCGCATGGCAAACACCCACGTACTATCGGTGGGACCATCGCCGATGGAACTCAGCAACGCGTGAACCCACCTGACACCAGCGGGTTCCAGCCCAAAACATGCAAGGGGAATTGACGCACATGGCGACCTTTACCACGCCTCTAGTGTCGGCAGCCGCGCGGGCCACGGCCGCAGCCGTCGCGGTTGCCACGCCGGTGATCGCACCCTCCATCTCCGCGCCCGCACCGGCTGCACTGTCGGCCGCCAACGTGCAACTGACCACCTTTGCCGACCTGCTGTCGATCACGCCGGCGGACTGGAACAACATCTTCTACACGGGGTGGGGCGGCGCCCTTCAGCCGATCAACGTCGACGGCGACCAGTACTACTGGGAGGCGCAGTGCGACCAGGACTGCTACATTGCCGGCTTCTCCGGACTGGCCTACCTGGGCCTGGACGCGTTGCTCAACGGCAATGGTGCCGGATTCCAGAACGTCGCGGGAATTCTGGAGGACCCCAGTAAGCCGTACCAGCCTGACCCTGACCAGCCGAACTACAATCCGTATGAGGTCGAGCCGTGGGGCGTCTCGCCCCTGAACTACACGTTCGAGGGCGGCGCGGCGATCGGCCTGCAATACGCACTGTCCTATCCCTTCCTGGGCGAGCCGTACCGCGTTCCCGGGCCGCTGGAGAACTACGCAATCACCAAAGCCATCGAGCTCGTCTTCCAGGGCGGCTTCGCGCTCACGTCGCTCTATGTCACGGCGCTGTCGCTCGTCGCCCAGGCGGCCATCAACGTGCCGCTCGTCGGGGAGTACCTCTACCGCGGTATCGGGTCGTATCTCGGGCCGGCTTTCGCAAACATTGACGACGAGTTCGACTACGCCGGATACGCCGGAATCCCGGGAGTGCTGCGGTACATCGGCGGCGTGATCACCACCGGTGGTAACCCGAACCCCTACCCGACGACTCCGCCCAACGCAGTCGCAGCCGTCAGCGCGTTGGCGGCCGCCAAGGCCGTGACTGCCTCGACCGTGGTGGAAGCCACCGAGTCGGTCGCAGCAACTTTGGCTGACAAGCCGGCCGAGACCGTGACCGTGGATTCGACCCCGGTGAGCACACCGGCCGCTGAGGCTGCCACCGACACCACGCCGGCGGTCGATAGCCCGTCCGCCGCGGTGGCGGACAGCACGGCGGAGGCGCCGGCGGCCACCGCTGCGTCTGAGGCTCCGTCGAAGTCGGCCACGCGCCCGGTGCGCGGCGCTCTTGAGCGGGCGGCCAAGCAGGGTGGCTCCGCTCTCGGCGTCGCCAAGGCTGATTCGGCCAAGCCCGATTCAGCCAAGCCCGATTCAGCCAAGGCGGACTCCGCGAAGGCTGATGCGGCCACGGCTGATTCGGCGCCTGCGGCTTCGGCCGGCGCAGCAACCGCCAGCAGCGACGCAGGTTCGGCCGACAGCGCCGGCTAAGACCTGCACGGGATTCACGACTTCGGCCCCCTTCTGATTCACCACCTGGTGATCGGGAGGGGGCCGAAGTCTTCTCAGGACCGCTCAGTTCGATTCGGTGGCGTTTCGCTTGCGGCGTTTGATGCCCACCCCGCCCAGCAGTGAGAACCCGCGGATGGTGACCTTCGGTGCGCCGGGTGTGCCGTCGCCGCCGACCTTCTGATCAAAGCCACCCATCACCCCGACGCCGTGCACCTCCACATTCACCTCGGGCGGCAGCAGGATGGTCTGCCCGCCGAGGATCGAGTAGGCGTGGATCTCGACATCGGGTGAGGTGAAATCGGCGTAACGCAGATCCACGACGCCGCCACCGAAGAGTGTGAATGTCGTCATCCGGTCCGGCACATTCCAGCGGCCGCGGCGCTCGAAGCCACTCAAGATGGCCATCAGCATGGTCGACGGCGCAGGACGGTTTGTGCCGCGCCGGTATTCGGTCGCCTCCGGCAGGTCGTCGGTGAGACGCTCTAGTTCTTCGTAGTCGGTGGCCGCATAGACCTTTGCCAGCCTGGCCTCGTACGCCTCCAGCGTCAGCCGACCGTTGGCGGCGGCCTCGGAGAGCAATTGCGCAATCTGAATCCGGTCGTCATCGTCGGCGACGTCGCGCGTTGGCGATTCGCTCGCGTCGCGCGCCGGCAGTTCACTCATGGTGCCTGTGAGCCTACGACGGGTCGGAGCGGTTCAGAAAGGACAAGGAGATTCCGTCACCGTCGCGTTACCGGACCCAGCGGGGCGGGCGCTTCTCCAGGAAGGCGAGCATGCCCTCGCGGGCCTCCTCGGAAACGAACAACCGCGCGGATTCCTCGGCGAGGCGCTGCGCGTCGCGGTCGAAGCCGGCCAGCACCGCCGCGGTGGTCAGTGCCTTCGATGCCGCCAGGCCCTGGGGGGAGCCCTTCGCCAGATCCGTGGTGACCGCGGCGACCGCGCCGGCCACGTCCTCGGCGGCAGTGGTTACCAGTCCGATCTCGACGGCTCGTTCCGGGCCGAACGTCTCACCGGTCAGGTAGTAGCGGGCAGCGGCCCGCGGGGCAAGCTTGGGCAGCAGGGTCAGCGAGATGATCGCCGGTGCCACCCCGATGCGCGCCTCGGTCAGCGCGAATGTGCTGCGCGGTCCGGCGATCGCGATGTCACACGCACCCACCAGTCCCATGCCGCCGGCGCGCACGTGCCCGTCGACGGCGGCGATCACCGGAATCGGACACGCGACGATCGCGCGGAGCAGTTCCGCCAAGTCGACGGCCCGGCCGATGGCGGCCGCATGGGGGTCACCGCCGGTGGCCTCGGACAGGTCCGCACCGGCGCAGAAGGTGCCGCCGGTGTGACCCAGCACGATCGCCCGCACAGCCGAGTCCTCAGTCGCCCGGCGCAGTCCGTCGCGTAACTGCGTGACCAGAGCCGCCGACAGAGCGTTGCGGTTGTGCGGCGAGTCCAGCGTGAGCCGGGCCAACGGTGGATCGGAGTCGAAGTGAACGAGGGTCTCGGGCATGTCAGCTCTCGGTCATGTCAGTAGGAGCGCGGCAGGCCCAGCGAGGTCTGGGCGATGAAGTTCAGCACCATCTCCCGGCTCACCGGCGCGATTCGGGACAGTCGCGAGGCAACCAGCATCGCGGCGACGCCGTATTCCTGGGACAGGCCGTTGCCGCCCATTGACTGCACCGCCTGATCCACTGCCCGGGTCGAGGCTTCCCCGGCCGCATACTTGGCCATGTTCGCCGCCTCGGCGGCCCCGGTGTCGTCGCCGGAGTCGTAGAGGCAGGCCGACTTCTGCATCATCAGCCGGGCCAGCTCCAGCTCGATATGATTCTGCGCCAACGGATGTGCGATTCCCTGGTGCGCGCCGATCGGGATCTTCCACACCTGCCGGGTCTTGACGTAGTCGCAGGCCCTGTCCAATGCGAAGCGTCCCATGCCCACCGCGCTCGCCGCCCCCATGATCCGCTCCGGATTGAGACCGGCGAACAACTGCGCGATGGCGGCGTCCTCCGCGCCGACGAGTGCATCGGCGGGAAGCCGCACCTCGTCGATGAACACCTGGAACTGGCTCTCCGGGGCGACGAGTTCCATCGGGATCTTGGTGAAGGTGAATCCGGGTGTGTCGGTCGGCACGATGAACAGGGCGGGCCGCAGGTTGCCGGTCTTGGCTTCCTCGGTTCGGCCGACGACCAGGACGGCCTGGGACTGGTCGACCCCGGAGATCCACACCTTCTGACCACTCAGGATCCAGTCGTTGCCGTCGCGACGCGCGGTGGTTGTAATGCGGTGTGAGTTCGACCCGGCATCGGGTTCGGTGATGGCGAACGCCATCGTGATCGAGCCGTCGGCGATTCCAGGCACCCAGCGCTGCTTCTGTTCCGCGGTGCCGAACTTGGCGATGATCGTGCCGTTGATGGCGGGGGAGACCACCAGCATGAGCAGCGGACAGCCGGCCGCGGAGAGTTCCTCCATCACCATCGCAAGCTCGTACATACCCGCGCCGCCGCCGCCGAGTTCCTCGGGCAGGTTTACTCCGATGAAGCCGAGTTCACCTGCCTCCCGCCATAATTCGTCGGTGTGACCACCGGATCGTGCCTTCTCC
>CAMCWJ010000072.1 GCA_945882475.1 Bifidobacterium breve | reverse complement strand
CGACTACGGCCGCCCGACCGGTGAGGACTGCCTGAACCTCACGGTGTGGGCGCCGCAGACTGCGACGCCGGCGACCCCGCGGCCGGTGATGGTGTGGATCCACGGGGGCGGGTTTCTCAACGGCAGTGCCGACATCTACAACGCCGCTTGGCTGGCCACCCGGGGGGACATCGTCGTCGTCGCCATCAATTACCGGCTTGGCGCGCTCGGGTTCCTGGCCCACCCGGCGCTGGCCAACGGCCCCGGCGATGCGGGAGGAGACCCTGGCAATTACGGCCTCGCCGACCAGCAGGCCGCACTGCGGTGGGTGCGCGACAACATCGCCGGGTTCGGCGGAGATCCGGCCCGGGTGACCATCGCCGGGGAGTCGGCCGGGGCGATGTCGGTCTGCGACCACCTGGTCGCGCCCGAGTCGGCGGGTCTGTTCCGGGCCGCGATCATGCAGAGCGGGCCGTGTCAGGCGCAGGCCGCGCTGCCGGCCGCCGAGCGGATCAGCCTCGACTTCGCGGCCCGGGCGGGGTGCGCGGACCCCGCGTCGGCGCGGCGGTGTCTGCTCGACCTGCCCGCCGACCGGTTACTCGGCGGGCCAACGTATTTCAGCATCGGCGCCAACCTGCTCACCGGTCCGGTCACCGGGACGCAGCGATTGCCCGTCGCGCCCAACACGGTGGCCTCGCGCGCCCCGACCGCCCGGGTGCCGGTGCTGATCGGGAGCACCACCGACGAGTACACCCTGTTCGTGGCGATGAGCTATCTGCGCACCCAACGCCTGGCGCCGTACCGGACCCTGCTGCGTGACACCTTCGGCGCCGAGGCGCCCGCGGTGGCTGCCGAGTACCCGCTCGCCCGATACGACGGCAGCGCCGGCCTGGCCTATGCCACGGCCGTCACCGACGGGGTTTTCGCGTGTCCGATCGACACCATGGCAATGGGCCTGGCCCGCCGCGCCCCGGTCTATGCCTTCGAGTTCAACGATCGCGGCGCGCCGGCGCCCGAACCGCTTCGCTCCGCACCGTTCCCGCTCGGCGCCGGCCACGCACTGGAGTTGCGCTACCTCTTCGACATGGGGGGCGCACCGGCTCTGGACCCCGCGCAGCGCCTGCTGTCGGAGGAGATGATCGGCTACTGGAGTCGCTTCGTGAGCACCGGTGCGCCGGACGTTGCCGGTCAGCCCGAGTGGCCGCAGCTGAATCCTGAACAGCCGCAACGTCTTTCGCTCAACGCCGGCGGATCCGCCGTCACCTCCGACTTCGCCGCCCGGCATCGGTGCGCGTTTTGGGCGTCGCGCGGCTGATTCAGGCGCGACGGTCGGTGTTCAGATCCGGTGCCGCGCGCCCGGCGATCAGCGGCAGGTCCAGATAGGTCTGGATGCCCGCATCGGCCTGGCACACGTAGGGGATGGCGCTCACGCAGTGGTTGGCGGTCGAGACCACGCCGGGATTGCGGATCAGGCCCTCGGCCACCGTCTCGGGCTGCAGGCCCTTGAAGGTCAGCGACACGGTCGGATCACCGGTGATCTCCACCTCGAAGCGCTCGCCCTGCTCGCCGAGCGTCCACGGCGGATCCAACTCCACCTCGCACATCAGCCAGTTCACCGCCGCGGTGACCACGGGCCGGTCGTCGACGATGGCCTCCCAGCGGAACCGTCGCGCCGCCACCGTGCCGGCCTCCATCGGCACGATCAACTCATCGGTGCCCGTCACCGCGACGGCGACCTCCTGGGTGGACCGGATGCGGGGTTCGGCATCGAAGCCCAACTGGTCGGTGACCATCCGGACCGACTGCTTGAAGCCGGCCTCAAGCAGCACCGCCATGGGTCCGCTCATCGCCTGTTCGGGCGTCAGGCCGAAGCCCATCACCTCGCGCACCACCATCGGGGCGTTGTAAGTGCGCAGATCGGAGAACTCCTCGGCACGCACGTGGGTGATCGCCGAGGACAGCGACGAGACCATCAGCGGGAAGCGTTCGGTAATGCCGCCCGGGTGGATGCCCGACCCGTGCAGGGTGACGTTGCCGGCCACGCACGCCTCCTCGATCGCGGCGACCGCCGGGCTCTGCCGGTCCGGATACACCCAGCCCACCGGTGTCACGACGTTCTTGCCGGAGCGCAGGATGCGCATCACGACCTGGTCGTCGGGAAGCAACGGCGAATACATGACGCAATCGGCGTCGGTTGCCAACAGGGCGTCGATATCGGTGGTCGCGGCCACCCCGATCGGAGCCTCGCCGGCCAGTTCACCGACGTCGCGGCCGTCCTTGTCGGCGCTGTGCACCCAGCAGCCCACGAGTTCGAGGTTCGGGTGACGCAGCACGCCCTGGATCGCTGCGCGGCCCACGCCGCCGGTGGCCCACTGAATGACTCGATACATGCGCTCTCCTTCGTCTGTGGCCGTCACGGTATGCCGCGGTGCGGGGTCAGGTCGGTGGATTTGGCTGATGCCCGGTGTTGGGGCATACTGTTCGGGTTGCCTTGAGCCGGCTTCGCACCCCTGGGGAGCGCACCACGCAAGGCACACGACCAGCGCCATCACCGGCGCGTCCGGTCCCCACCTCGGAGCGAGAAGATTTTCTGCGCCCTCGAGGCTGCCGTGCGGGCGACACACCCGACCGCGGGGGTCGGTGGACCAGGACAGGTAAACAGCGGCAGCGAGATTACAGCGCTGAGTCGGCCACCGGGCCGGCACTCAGCGCCGCAGGCTGTGGTGTGCGAGCACCGCGACCAGCACGAGCAGAAGGTAGGAGAAGCGTGGCGGGACAAAAGATCCGCATCAGGCTCAAGGCCTACGACCACGAGGCCATTGACGCCTCCGCGCGCAAGATCGTGGAAACGGTCACCCGCACCGGCGCGAGCGTGGTCGGACCTGTGCCGCTGCCGACTGAGAAGAACGTGTACTGCGTTATCCGGTCCCCGCACAAGTACAAGGACTCGCGGGAGCACTTCGAGATGCGCACCCACAAGCGACTCATCGACATCCTCGATCCGACGCCCAAGACGGTGGATGCGCTGATGCGCATCGACCTGCCGGCCAGCGTCGACGTGAACATCCAGTAGGGGTCGGCAAAACATGGCTCACTCACGCAAGGGAATCCTGGGCACCAAGCTCGGTATGACCCAGGTCTTCGACGAGAACAACCGCGTCGTCCCGGTCACGGTCGTCAAGGCCGGACCCAACGTGGTCACCCGCATCCGCACTCCGGAGCGCGACGGCTATAGCGCCGTGCAACTTGCCTACGGCGAGATCAGCCCGCGCAAGGTCACCAAGCCGCTCACCGGCCAGTACGCCGCGGCCGGGGTCAACCCGCGCCGGCACCTGGCCGAGTTGCGGCTCGATGACGAGGCAGCCACCGCAGAGTATGAGGTGGGTCAGGAATTGACCGCCGAGATCTTCGACGCGGGCACTTACGTCGACGTCACCGGCACCAGCCGGGGCAAGGGCTTCGCCGGCACGATGAAGCGGCACGGCTTCAGCGGTCAGGGCGCCTCGCACGGTGCGCAGGCCGTGCACCGCCGACCGGGATCAATCGGCGGCTGCTCGACCCCGGGCCGGGTGTTCAAGGGCACCCGGATGGCCGGGCGGATGGGCAACGAGAAGGTGACCACCCAGAACCTGGTGGTGCACAAGGTCGACGCCGCCAACGGCGTGCTGTTGATCAAGGGTGCGATCCCCGGTCGCACCGGCGGTCTGGTGATGGTCCGCACTTCTGTCAAACGCGGCGGGGCCAAGCGAGGTGAGAAGTAATGGCGATCAAGATCGACGTCCGGACTCCGGGCGGAACTACCAGTGGCAGCGTCGAGTTGCCCGCTGAGTTGTTCGACGTGGAGCCCAACATCGCGCTCATGCACCAGGTGGTGACGGCGCAGTTGGCGGCGGCCCGGCAGGGCACGCACTCCACCAAGCGGCGCGGCGAGGTCTCCGGCGGCGGCAAGAAGCCCTTCCGGCAGAAGGGCACCGGCCGGGCCCGCCAGGGTTCCACGCGCGCACCGCAGTACAGGGGTGGCGGCGTGGTGCACGGCCCCAAGCCGCGCGACTACAGCCAGCGCACACCGAAGAAGATGATCGCCGCCGCGCTGCGCGGGGCGCTCAGCGACCGGGCCCGCAACGACCGGATCCACGCGGTGACCGAACTGCTCGCCGGCCAGACCCCGTCGACCAAGAGCGCCAGGGCTTTCCTGGGCACACTGACCGATCGCCCCCGCGTGCTGGTGGTCATCGGCCGTAGCGACGAGGCCGGCGCCCGCAGTGTTCGGAATCTGCCCGGCGTGCATGTGATTTCGCCGGACCAGCTCAACACCTACGACGTGCTCAAGGCCGACGACGTGGTGTTCAGCGTCGAGGCGCTGAACACCTACATCGCCAACGCGGTCGGCAACACCGCAGACAAGCAGGAGGTGTCGGCCTGATGGCTACCGTGACTGACCCCCGCGACATCATCCTGGCCCCGGTGATCTCGGAGAAGTCCTACGGCCTGATCGAGAACAACGTCTACACGTTCGTCGTCCACCCGGACTCGAACAAGACCCAAATCAAGATCGCGATCGAGAAGATCTTCGCGGTCAAGGTGGATTCGGTGAACACCGCCAACCGGCAGGGCAAGCGCAAGCGCACCCGGACCGGATACGGCAAGCGCAAGTCCACCAAGCGTGCCATCGTCACCCTGGCTTCCGGAAGCAAGCCGATCGACATCTTCGGAGCACCGGCGTAGCCGGCGAGAAAGCCTTTAGGAAACAGATATGGGAATCCGCAAGTACAAGCCGACGACCCCCGGTCGTCGCGGTGCCAGCGTCTCCGACTTCGCCGAGATCACCCGGGCGACGCCGGAGAAGTCGCTGCTGCGTCCGCTGCACAACACCGGTGGCCGCAACGCGCACGGCCGCATCACCACCCGGCACAAGGGCGGTGGCCACAAGCGTGCCTACCGGGTGATCGACTTCCGCCGCCACGACAAGGACGGCGTCAACGCGAAGGTCGCGCACATCGAGTACGACCCGAACCGCACCGCCAACATCGCGCTGCTGCACTACCTCGACGGCGAGAAGCGCTACATCATTGCGCCGCAGGGCCTGTCGCAGGGCGACGTCGTGGAGTCCGGACCCAACGCCGACATCAAGCCCGGCAACAGCCTGCCGCTGCGCAACATCCCGGCCGGCACCCTGATCCACGCGGTGGAGTTGCGGCCCGGTGGCGGCGCCAAGCTGGCCCGTTCGGCCGGATCGAGCATCCAGCTGCTGGGTAAGGAGACCACCTACGCGGCGTTGCGTATGCCCTCCGGTGAGATCCGGCGCGTCGACGTGCGCTGCCGCGCCACCGTTGGTGAGGTCGGCAACGCCGAGCAGTCCAACATCAACTGGGGCAAGGCCGGCCGGATGCGCTGGAAGGGCAAGCGCCCCACCGTCCGCGGTGTCGTGATGAACCCGGTCGACCACCCGCACGGCGGTGGCGAGGGTAAGACCTCCGGTGGCCGCCACCCGGTGAGCCCGTGGGGCAAGCCGGAAGGCCGCACCCGCAAGCCCAGCAAGCCGAGCGACAAGCTCATCGTCCGACGCCGGCGCACCGGCAAGAACAAGCGCTAGGCGGGAGTAGAGCTATGCCACGCAGTCTGAAAAAGGGTCCGTTCGTCGACGGCCATCTGCTCAAGAAGGTCGACGTCGCCAACGAGAAGAACAGCAAGCAGGTCATCAAGACCTGGTCGCGCCGTTCGACCATCATCCCGGACTTCATCGGGCACACCTTCGCCGTCCACGACGGCCGCAAGCATGTGCCGGTGTTCGTCACCGAGGCGATGGTCGGTCACAAGCTGGGCGAGTTCGCCCCGACGCGGACGTTCAAGGGCCACATCAAGGACGACCGGAAGGCTAAGCGGCGATGAACGAAGTGAATGCCGCAGTTTGGGAGAAGCGGCGATGAGCACGACGACTGAATTCCCCACCGTCACCGCCAAGGCGCGGTACGTGGGGATCTCGGCGAGCAAGGCACGCCGGGTCATCGACCTGGTCCGCGGCAAGTCCGTGGAGGAGGCCCTCGACATCCTGCGCTGGGCGCCCCAGGCCGCCAGCGAACCGGTTGCCAAGGTGATCGCCAGCGCAGCCGCCAACGCCCAGAACAACAACGGCCTGGATCCGCGGACCCTGGTGGTGGCCACCGTCTATGCCGACGAGGGCCCGACCGCCAAGCGCATCCGGCCCCGCGCGCAGGGTCGCGCCTTCCGGATTCGCAAGCGCACCAGCCACATCACGGTGATTGTGGAGAGCCGTCCGCCGCGCGACCAGCGCGACGGGCAGTCGACGCGTGCGCGTCGCGCGCAGGGCAGCAAGACCGCCGCCGGCGGCGCAAAGAAGGCTGCTCCCAAGAAGACTGAAGCTTCCGCAGAAGCGAAGGGAGGCTCGCAGTAGTGGGCCAGAAGATCAACCCCCACGGCTTCCGGCTCGGTATCACGACCGACTGGAAGTCCCGGTGGTACGCCGACAAGCAGTACGCCGACTACGTCAAGGAGGACGTCGCCATCCGGCGGCTGCTGGCCTCCGGACTGGAGCGCGCCGGTATCGCCGACGTGGAGATCGAGCGCACCCGCGACCGGGTTCGGGTCGATATCCACACCGCGCGCCCGGGCATCGTGATCGGCCGCCGCGGCACCGAGGCCGACCGGATCCGGACCGATCTGGAGAAGCTCACCGGCAAGCAGGTGCAGCTGAACATCCTCGAGGTCAAGAACCCCGAATCGGTGGCCCAGTTGGTCGCCCAGGGCGTGGCCGAGCAGCTGAGCAACCGGGTGGCGTTCCGCCGCGCGATGCGCAAGGCCATCCAATCCGCCATGCGCCAGCCCAACGTCAAGGGCATCCGGGTGCAGTGCTCCGGACGCCTCGGCGGTGCTGAGATGAGCCGTTCGGAGTTCTACCGCGAAGGCCGGGTTCCGCTGCACACGCTGCGGGCCGACATCGACTATGGCCTCTTCGAGGCCAAGACCACCTTCGGTCGCATCGGTGTCAAGGTCTGGATCTACAAGGGCGACGTCGTCGGCGGCAAGCGTGAGCTGACCGCCGTCGCGCCGTCCGCGGACCGTCCGCGTCGCGATCGCCCGACTGCGGGAACTCGTCCGCGCCGCAGTGGCGCATCGGGCACCACCGCGACCAGCACCGAGGCCGGACGTGCCGCCTCGGGGATCGATGAGGCACCGGCCGAGACCGTCGAGACCGTCACGGCTGAACCTACGCCGGAATCGGAGAGCTAGAACATGTTGATTCCCCGCAAAGTCAAGCATCGCAAGCAGCACCATCCCCGGCAACGGGGGATGGCCAGCGGCGGCACCGAGGTGACCTTCGGCGACTACGGCATCCAGGCCCTCGAGCACGCCTACATCACCAACCGGCAGATCGAGTCCGCCCGTATCGCCATCAACCGGCACATCAAGCGTGGCGGCAAGGTCTGGATCAACATCTTCCCGGACCGCCCGCTGACCAAGAAGCCGGCTGAAACCCGGATGGGTTCGGGCAAGGGCTCACCGGAGTGGTGGGTCGCCAACGTCAAGCCGGGCCGCGTCCTCTTCGAGCTGAGCTACCCCGACGAGAAGATCGCCCGGGATGCGCTGACCCGCGCGATCCACAAGCTTCCGATCAAGGCCCGCATCGTGACCCGAGAGGAGCAGTTCTGATGGCAGCAGTGGGCGTCAACGCCGGTGAGCTGCGTGAACTGACCGACGACGAACTGACCGACAAGCTTCGCGAGTCCAAGGAAGAGCTGTTCAACCTGCGCTTCCAGATGGCCACCGGGCAGCTGGCCAACAACCGGCGGCTGCGCGTCGTCCGTTCCGAGATTGCGCGCATCTATACGGTGCTGCGCGAACGTGAGCTGGGTCTGGCCGCCGGTCCCGGTGGACAGGATTCATAAATGACCGAGACCAAGAAGACCCCGCGCACCGAGACGCCGCGCGGCCGGCGCAAGACCGTGATCGGCTACGTCGTGAGCGACAAGATGCAGAAGACGATCGTCGTCGAACTCGAGTCGCGTTCGCCACATCCCAAGTACGGCAAGATCATCCGGACCACCAGCAAGGTGAAGGCGCACGACGAGGACGGCATCGCCGGTATCGGCGACCGCGTCTCGCTGATGGAGACCCGTCCGCTTTCTGCCACCAAGCGCTGGCGACTGCTCGATATCCTCGAGAAGGCCAAGTAGCACCACCGACGCCACCGGGTAACGTCAAGTTTCATGGCAGCTGAGTTCACCGGCAAGATCGCCCTCGACATCCGCGACTCCGAACCGGACTGGGGGCCGTACGAGGCCCCGAGCGCCCCGCCGGATGCGCCCAATGTGCTCTACGTCGTCTGGGACGACGTCGGTATCGCGACCTGGGACTGCTTCGGCGGACTGGTCGACATGCCCGCGATGACCCGCATCGCGGAGCGCGGAGTGCGGTTGACCCAGTTCCACACCACCGCACTGTGCTCGCCCACCCGGGCCGCTCTGCTCACCGGGCGCAATGCGACGTCGGTCGGCATGGCCGTGGTGGAGGAGTTCACCGAGGGATTTCCCGGCATCAACGGCCGCATCCCCGATGACACCGCGCTGATCTCGGAGGTGCTGGCCGAACGCGGATACAACACCTACTGCCTCGGCAAGTGGCACATGACCCCGCTGGAGGAGTCCAGCCTGGCCGCCACCAAACGGCACTGGCCGCTGTCGAGGGGTTTCGAGCGGTTCTACGGCTTCCTCGGCGGGGAGACCGACCAGTGGTACCCGGAACTGGTCTACGACAACCACCCCGTCGAGCCACCCGCCACCCCGGAGCAGGGCTACCACCTGTCGAAGGACCTGGCCGACAAGACAATCGAGTTCATCCAGGACGCCAAGGTGATCGCGCCGGACAAGCCGTGGTTCTCCTACCTGTGCCCCGGCGCCGGCCATGCGCCGCACCACGTGTTCAAGGAGTGGGCCGATAAGTACGCCGGCCGCTTCGACATGGGGTACGAGCGCTATCGCGAGATCGTGCTGGCCAATCAGAAGAACCTCGGCGTGGTACCGGCCGATACCGAACTCTCCGCGATCAACCCCTACGCCGATGTCAAGGGCCCCAACGGTGAGCCGTGGCCGGAACAGGACACCGTGCGGCCGTGGGATGGCTTGTCGGAGGAGGAGAAGCGACTCTTCGCCAGGATGGCCGAGGTGTTCGCCGGCTTCCTGTCCTACACCGATGCGCAGATCGGTCGAGTCCTCGACTATCTGGAGGAATCCGGGCAGTTGGACAACACCCTCATCGTGGTGATCTCCGACAATGGTGCCAGCGGTGAAGGCGGACCCAACGGCTCGGTCAACGAAGTCAAGTTCTTCAACGGTCTCATCGACACGGTCGCCGAGAGCATGCGGTTCTACGACGAACTCGGTGGCCCGCAGACCTACAACCATTACCCGATCGGCTGGGCGATGGCATTCAATACGCCCTACAAGCTCTACAAGCGCTACGCCTCATACGAAGGCGGAATCGCCGACACCGCGATCATCTCGTGGCCCAAGGGGATTCGTGCACACGGCGAGTTCCGCGACAACTACGTCAACGTCGCCGACATCACCCCGACCGTCTATGACCTATTGGGCATCACACCTCCGAAGACGGTGAAGGCAGTCCCGCAGAGACCACTCGAGGGAGTGAGTTTTAAAGCGGCACTGGATGATCCGAAAGCCAAGACCGGCAAGGACACCCAGTTCTACAGCATGCTCGGCACCCGGGGCATCTGGCACGAGGGTTGGTTCGCCAACACCGTGCACGCTGCCACGCCATCGGGGTGGGGGCACTTCGACAAAGACCGCTGGGAGCTTTTCCATATCGAGGCCGACCGCAGTCAATGCCACGACCTGGCTGCCCAGCATCCCGAGAAGCTCGAGGAAATGCAGAAGCTGTGGTTTGCCGAGGCCGACAAATACAACGGTCTGCCGCTGGCCGACTTCAACATCATGGAGGTCCTCGGCCGCCGGCGTCCCTCGCTGGCCGGTGACCGCTCCAGCTACATCTACTACCCGCACACCGCGCCGGTCCCGCTCGGGGCATGCGTGAACATTGCGGGTCGATCCTTCTCGGTGCTGGCCGAGGTGACGGTGGACAGCGCGGATGTTCACGGCGTGCTGCTCAAACAGGGCGCCGGGCACGGCGGCTACACGCTGTTCGTCGCCGATGGCCGTCTGCACTTCGTCTACAACTTCTTCGGCGAGGTCGAGCAGAAGGTGTCATCACCGGATCCGGTGCCGATGGGCAAACACACCCTCGGTGTCGGCTACGCCCGAACCGGCACGGTGGAGGGCAGTTTCATTCCGCAGGGCGATGCGACGCTGTATGTCGACGGAGCCGCGGTGGCCACCCTGGCCGGGGTGAAGGCCCATCCCTTCATCTTCGGCCTGGCCGGTGGCGGGGTCAGTGTGGGCCGCAACCTCGGCCAGCCGGTCTCGCAGTCCTATCGGGCGCCGTTCGAGTTCACCGGCGGCACCATCGCACGCGTGGTTGTCGACGTCTCCGGCGCTCCGTACATCGACGCCGAGCGGCAACTCGCGGCTGCGTTCGCCAAAGACTGAGAACTCGTGCGTTGAGTGAGGAACCACGCAGAAGAATGGC
>CAMCWJ010000071.1 GCA_945882475.1 Bifidobacterium breve | reverse complement strand
CTGCCGGCCTTGCCGGGATCGTCTGCCGTGACTGCCGTGAACCCTGCGCCGCCATTAGCGCCGTCGCCTGCCTTGCCACCGGTTCCACCGATGCCGCCGTTGCCGTCGGTGCCTGCCGAAGCCGTGCCGCCGCCCGCACCGGCGGCGCCACCGGCGCCACCGTTGCCACCGGCGCCGGCGTTGCCACCGGATCCACCGGCCTGGCCATCGACACCGAGTGTGGTGCTTGCATCGCCGGCGACGCCGTTGCCGCCATTGCCGCCTGTGCCGCCGTCACCGCCGGTGCCGCCGTTGCCGCCGGTGGAGTCGGTACCGGCTGTGACGCCGGTGCCGCCGGCTGCGCCCTTGCCGCCCTTGCCGCCATCGCCGCCGTACCCGCCGTTGAAGCCGTTGGTTCCGTCCGATCCTGCGCCTTGGCCGTTGTCACCGTTGCCGCCATTAGTGCCGGTGCCGCCGTTGCCGCCGTCGCCGGCTGTGCCCGCGTTGCCTCCTGCACCGTTGGTCCCGGACTTCGACGTACCGCCGTTGCCGCCTGCCCCGGCGTCACCGCCGGCCCCGCCATCGCCGCCATCACCGACGACGCCGGAGGCGTTGCCGCCGTTGCCGCCATCACCGGCGTTACCACCGGCGCCACCCTTGCCTGCGACGCCCGACTCGGCGCCGCCGCCGGCACCACCGGCACCGCCGGAGCCGCCGCGGGTGCCGTTCTCACCGCCACTGGACTGAAGCGGTACGCCGGTGTAGCCGGTACCGCCGTTACCGCCGAGGCCGCCGGCACCGCCGGTGCCCGCACCCGAGGCGGCGCCACCGTTGCCGGCCGCGCCACCATCACCGCCGACGAAAGTCGGGGTCGTGGAGTTGATGCCGTTGCCGCCGTTGCCGCCGGCGCCACCATCAGCACCGGCACCGGCGGTGCCCGCGGTCGCCCCGGTCCCGGCCGCACCTACAGCGCCGGCGTCGCCGCCGTTGCCGCCCTTGCCGCCATCGGAGTTGAACCCTTCGAGGCCCTCAGCGCCGTTACCGCCGGCGCCACCGGCCCCGGCCGCACCACCATTGCCCGCGGTGCCGGTCGGGGCGTTACCACCGGTACCACCGGCCCCACCGGCGCCGCCGTTGCCGCCGTCCTCACCGGCGGCGTTCGCCGACCAGCCTGCCCCGCCGATGCCGCCGCCGCCACCATTGCCGCCGTTACCGCCGAACCCGGCCAGACCACCATTGCCGCCGTTCGCGCCCGCGCCGCCGGTCGGGGTGCCCTGGTCGCCGTCGGCACCGTCACCACCGAGACCGCCGTTACCGCCGTTGCCGCCACCGAAGCCGGTCGGGCCGCCGATCCCATTAGTGCCGTTGGAGGGGAAGATGAACAGGAACGATCCGCCACCGGCCGCACCCCCGGTGCCCCCGGCACCGTTGTTGCCGCCATTGCCGCCGTTGCCACCGACAGTGCCCGCCTCACCCGCGGCTACTCCGTCTTCGCCGTTCGCGCCGTTGCCGCCGTTACCGCCGGCACCCCCACCGCCACCATTGCCGCCGTTGCCGCCGATCCCGAAGACCCACGACCCCGCACCACCGGCACCACCATTGCCGGCCGTGCCGCCGTCGCTGCCGTTGCCGCCGTTACCGCTGGGGAAGGTGCCATCGTCACCGTCGGTCCCGGCGCTACCGGTGCCGCCGTTGCCGCCGTTGCCGCCGTTGCCGATGATCGACAACAACCCGGTACCGCCACCGGCACCACCATTGCCACCCACCCCGGAGGTGTTGGTCGAATCCCCACCATTGCCGCCGTTACCGGCGTTGCCACCCCAGAAACCACCGATCCCGCCGCCGCCACCATTGCCGCCGCTGCCCCCGGCACCACCATTGCCGCCATTGCCGCCAGTACCCGACCAGCCCGTGGAACCACCCACACCACCAGCGCCACCGACACCCTCGGCGCCGCCGACCCCGCCGTTGCCGCCGTTACCGGCGTTGCCCAGCCACGACAAAATGCCGGTCGCCCCACCGGCGCCACCAGCGCCACCGCTGCCGGTCACCGTCGAGGACGCGCCACCGGCGCCACCATTGCCGCCGCCACCCAACTTGATGCCCGCGAAACCACCCGCACCACCAGCACCACCGACGGTCGCACCCACCCCGCCGGCACCACCATTGCCGCCCTGAGAGATCAACGACAACAACCCCGCCGAACCACCCGCGCCACCAGCACCACCAGCACCGGAGACCGAGCCGCTGTTCGCGCCCGCACCACCAATGCCCGCCGCGCCGAACACCGACAGGAAACCGGTATTGCCGCCCGCACCACCCGCACCACCAGCACCGGACGGCGTCGTCGCCGCACCACCGGCACCACCATTGCCGCCATTGCCCTTCAGCAACCCGCCCGTACCACCCGCGCCACCGGTACCACCAGCGGTCAGCGACGCCCCACCCGCGCCACCATTGCCGAACACCAACGCCGACCCGCCATTGCCGCCGTTGTAGCCATTACCGCCATTGCCGATCAACCCCGCGCTGCCGCCAGTGCACGCCCCCGTCGGGCACGTCGCCGCCGTCCACGAATACCCCGACCCCAAAAGAATGCCCGCGTTCGGATTGGCCGCGGTGCCGTTACCGACGAAGAACCGCAGAATGCTGCCCGGCTGCCACGCACCGATCGTCGCCGCCGACGGCGAAGCCACACTGGCCGCCGACCCGATCAACGACGCCGCCGCAGGAACCACTGGCTCACCGGAAGACACCACCGCCGCTGCCGGCACCGGGCTGTCCGAGCCGCCACCGATCTCACGCCGCGCCGCCGCAACAGCCGCCCACACCAGCGGCGCCGCCGCCGGGGAATCCCCACTGCCACCGGCACCCAGCCACGACCACAACGAACTGCTCAACCCCGACGCCGGGGCCACCCGCGCCGCCGTGATCACCGGAGCCGACGCCACCGCAGGAGCCGCAACCTCAACAACAGGAGCCGCCACCGGCACGTCCGAACCACCGACCGCCGCCACCGAATCTGATGACTCCGGCACCGACCCCGCTACATCCGGAACCCGGGGAGCCACCACCGGTGCATCAACAGCATCAGACACCGACGGCGCCACCACCGCGCCCGCGACACCGCCCCTGTCACCCGAACGCGAACCACGCACCCGAGACTCCGCCACACCCGCAACCCGCGCACCAGCACCCCGCGCACCCGCCGCAGCAGAGTCAGCCGGGGAATCGTTGTCATCCTGGGAACCCGCCGCAGCACCGCCCCGCGAACCCGCACCCTCAGCACCCTCAGCCGCGCCACCACGACCGGACCGCGCACCCCGCGCCGGAGCCGACGACGACGCACCCGACGACGACGCATCCGCACTCGAGCCACTCGACCCTGCCGAGCCCGTCGTATCCGCGAACGCCACCGGAACCGACGCCACCGCCGACCCCACACCCAACGCCACCGCCAACGCACCCACCCGACCCACCAGGGCCGAGTAACTACCGGTCGCGGCATCCGTCGCCGTCACCGCGCGACGCCCATACTCAATTGCCAGAACACGCCCCCTCGCCGAACGACGATGACGACCAGCAGACGAAGCGGATGACGATGTAGCGGACATCGAGTGATTCCTTTACTTCTTGTACTTTTTGCATGGATCCCACGCCCATGCCCCGCACGGTTTATACCACCCTCGAACGTCACGGCGGCGCGCAACGCAGCAAACGAATCAAACTTCGCCGTGGAGGCGTGCGTTCGCACTTTGACCCGGTGTCATCAGAAGACGGTGTAACCCCCGTCGATCACCAGTGTTTGCCCGGTGAAATAGCTCGAACCCGAACTGGCTAGCCACACCGCGACGGCCTCGAAGTCCTCCGGTGTTCCCCAGCGTCGCAGCGGAACCCTGGGCAAAATTTTGGCCTGGGCGGCGGGGGAGTCCAGCAGGCCCTCGGTCATGGCCGCCTTGGTCCACCCCGGCACGATCGCGTTGACCCGAATCTTCTCGCGGGCCAACTCCACCGCAAGGCCGCGCGCCATGGCGGTCAACGCGGCTTTGGCCGCGGCGTAGTGCGTCGCGAATGCCAACCCGTCGCTCATCGACACGCTGCTGGTGAAAACGATCGACCCGGTGCCCCGGGATTTCATGTGCCCGGCCACCGCCCGCACGGTGAAGAACTGTCCATCGAGATTGACCGCCAGCACCCGGCGCCACTCGTCGGTGGACATGGTGTCGATTGGCGCGGGGTGTCCGGCCACACCGGCGTTGGCGAAACAGGAGTCGATCTGACCGAAGGTCTCCACGGTCTGTTCCACTCCTGCGGCCACCGCATCCTCGTCGCTGACATCGACGCGAAACGCGGCCAGCGGGGCATCGGAGGATTCGGCTTGCAAGGCGGCGACGGCGGCGGCGTTGTTCTCGGAATTGGTGCCCCAGATCGCCACGGACGCACCGGCTCTGCGCAATCCGCGGGCCATACCCAGGCCGATGCCGCTGTTCCCGCCGGTTACCAGAGCGACGTGTCCGGTCAGGTCATGCCACGGCGTCACGGAATCCCTTTCTACGGAAGCTAGATCATGTCTCGCGCGGTGAGCCACCGCATGATCGGCCAGCCGGCGAACACCGGAAGCCAACAGGTCAGCACCCGGTAGAGCAGCACCGAGGGACCGGCGACGGCGGTGGGAACCCCGAACGCGGCCAGTCCGCCGATCAGGGCCGCTTCCACCGCGCCCACCCCGCCGGGTGTGGGTGCGGCCGAGGCCAAGGTGCCGCCGACCATCGTCACCACGGTGACCGTGACGAATGTCGTCCCCCCGCCGAAGGCCTCCACGCTGGCCCACAGGGTGAAGGCTGCACCCAAAGTGGTTGCAGCGCAGCCTAATACGATAATTGCGAAGCGCTTGGGGTCGCGCACCAGCTCGACGAGTTCGACGCCCACCTCGTTGATCTTTGGCCGGACCGCCGTGTCGAGCCAGGTGCGGAGTTTGGGCACGAACAGGAAAGCCCCCAGCGTTCCCAGCGCCACGCCGGCGATCAGATAGATCAGGGTCGTCTTCGGCACGAACCGCGACAGGTCCGCCGATGCCCCCGCGGCGACGCTGAACAACACCAGCAGTGCGACGTGGGTGATCACCTGTACCGCCTGCTGCACCGCCACCGCGGCGGTCGCCCGCATGGTGCCCAGTCCGGCCTTCTGCAGGAAGCGGGTGCTCAGGGCGAGCCCACCGACCCCGGCCGGTGTGGTGGTAGCCGCGAAGGTGCTGGCGAACTGCATGATCAACACATGCCGGAAGGTCACCAGTTCCGATGCGCACGCCCACAGGGCGCCCGCCGCCCCGACGTACCTCAGTGCGGAGACCGCCAGACCCGCCAGCGCCCACCACCAGTTCGCGTTGCGCAACTCGTTGATGAAGGTGGGCACCGTGCTGATGAACGGGTACGCCACATAGACCAGTGCCACCAGCAGCACGAGTTGGATCAGCTGCCGGCGGGTGAATCGGGTGATGGTCTCGGCCTGAATGGCCGCGGCCCCCGTCTGCCGCTTGACCTCATCGCGCGCCGCGGCCAGTGCAGCCTTGGGATCGCTGAGCGTGCGACGGATGCGCGGCGGCATCGCCGAGTGCGTGAGCCGCCGCGATGCGGCCAGGACGGGTTCGGTGCCGAGCACGTCGATGGCCGCGCGTACCGACGGTTCAGCACCGAACATCTCGGTCGTCGTCACCAGCAATTGGGCGACGTCGGACTGCAATTGCCCGTCGGAGGCGCCGTACTCGGAATTGCCGAATCCGCCGAACAACACCTGTCCGGAGTTCACAGTGATGTGCTCCGCACGCAGGTCGCCGTGCGAGATCTGACGCAGGTGCAGGACTCCGAGGGTCTGCCAGACGCGCTCGACGAGTCCGTCGCGGTCGGCTTGAGCAAGCGGGGTGCCGCGCGGCGGCGTGTGCGCCAGCATCGTCCAGCCCCGCTCGATTCCGGCCACGCCCACCGTCTCGGTGTTCGCCACCTCGAGGTCGCCGGCGGCGATGGTCATCAGCGCCCGGTGTTCGACGGCGCGGTGCATCGAGGTCTGCAGCGGCGCGGTCTCGCTGTCGCGGAGCACCAGCCAGCGCCAGAACTGTCGCAGCGCCCCCCCGCTGCGCTGGTTGGGTCCGTACAGCTCGACGACCACCTCGGATCCGACCTCGTTGGTGGCCAGCATCTCCAACGGCCCGTGACCGGCCGGTCGCACCACCCGCAACGCATCGGCGACGAACCCGCGGCGGGCCAGCGCCCGCACCGCATCGTCGAGGGGCACCTCCAGAGCGGGCGTCCCCACCAGCAGAACGATCAGCGCGCCGACGAACCAGCCCACCGCAAGTCCGAGCAGGGAGCGGGCCGGCACCACGGCGCTGACCACCAGATGAATCGGCACGAACGCCAGCAGCAGAGCCCACCACCACCGCCGCCAGCGGCCGGGCAGCCACGGGCCCGACACAGTGAGCATTGCCGCCAGCATGGCGATCCAGCGCGGGTCGTCGAGGAATTGGGAGAGCACTGTCGAAAGTCGTTGGGACTCATCGAAATCCCAGCGCGGCGCCGCGATGCCCTCGCCGGTGATCGACAGCGCCAGCACAGCGATGAAACCCGCTGCGGCGTAGGCGCCGAGCAGTTTCCACTGCCGCCCGGCGATCAGGCCGATCAGGATGATGAACGGCAGCGCGACGATCGCGACGCCGTAGGCGAGGTACACCAGATTCGACTGGGTGGGAGTCAGCACGCCGACGATCCGAGATACCGACTTCTCCAGGCCAACCCAATCGCTGCGGGTGATGAGCGAACTGGTGATGATGAGCGCCAGGAACGCCGTGGCCAGGGCCAGCCGGACGATGTCGTTGGTGCGTCGGGTCAGTGGTTGCAGCAGGTCACCAGAAACCGCGACCTCGCGTCCGTCGACCCGCACCGGATGAACCTATCGGAGAGGGCGCCAGCCCTGGCGGTTCAGCCCGCCGGCGCCGGCTCGGGCGGGTTCTGGCCGAGGAGTGCGCCGGTGAGCAGTCCGGCCTGATACATCTCGTGCAGGCGGCGTAGGAAGGCCACCCGGCCGGTGCCGGGGCTGTCCGGGCTAGGCCCGATTCCCGGCGCCGCCGTGCCCTCACCCGGGGCGGCCGGTGTGATGTTCTGTCCCAGCAGGTACTCGGGGTTGTATGCGTTCAGGTTGGGGATCGTGGCCGGGCCGACGTCCCCGGGCGCCACCGGCATGGTGTTCTGGCCCAGCAGCACCGCGTAGCCGGGCAACGCCGGCAGGCCGAGCGGTCCGGCCGGGTCGGTTCCGCTCTGGGCCAGCAGGTTGCCGATCGTCTCGATCGGCGGGATCATGCCGATGGGCTCGGGGAGAGGCTCGGGCATGGGAACCGGGGGCATGGGAACCTGGGGCATGGGAACCGGGGGCATGGGAACCGGCGCCGGTTCGCCGGTCTGAACCGGCTCGCCAACCCCAATCCCGGGAGGCTCCGCCGAGGCGTGGGCGGCGCCGATGACCGCGCTGACGGCGAGCACCGCAGCGCACACCACCCACCGTCTGCCGGTTGCCATGGGCACACCGTAGTACGCGGCGATCAGCCCGGCGGCACCGGCGGGAGTGGCGGTACCGGCGGTACCGGTAGGGGCGGCAGGAGAGCCGGGTCGGGATAGAACTGCACCAGGCCGGGTGGCAGCGCCGTGCCGGGCGGCGGCGCCGTGCCCGGGAGTGGCTGGCCCAATTCGACGCCGGGCATCCGGCCCAGCCCCGCGTGCGCGAGGGCGTGCACGCCCTTGAAGGCGTTGATACGGGCGAACGGCCCGTTGTTGCCCTCGCCGAGGGCGTAGGGCGACGGCGAATCGCCGGCCGGCATGCCGTAGTTCTCCGGCATCAGCAGTTCCAGGCCGGCCAGCGGATTCACCGCGGCTCCGGTGCCGGGTGCCGGAGGCGGGTTCAGAAGCATCGCGGGCGAGGACTGGGCCAGGATGTCGGCGAACGCCCCGAGCGGGTTGTCTTTGGTGAGTTGGGAATTGGCGGCGAACGGGTTCGGCGCGGGAAGCGCGGCCGCCGCCGTGTCGATCGCCGGGTCTGGCACGAGCACGGCCGGGTCCGGCGGTGGCGGGACCGGCTCGGCACCCGCGGTCGGGGAGGCGACCAGCAATGCCGCCACCCCCGCGACCAGTGCCACGCGGCTCAGCGCGGCGGTCAGCATCAGAAGACCTTGGTCACGCCGTAGTAGGCGACGATGTCGTCTTCGTCGGTGCCCGAACTCGTCAGCACCGCGTACGAGCGCAGCGACGAGGCGCCGACGCAGTTGTCGACCTTGATGTGGATGTCCTTGAGGGTGACCCGCGCCGAGGTGCCCTTGAAATTCTTCTTGTCCACCAGCACATTGGTGACGGTGCCGGGTCGCGGCTCGACCTCGAATTGTCCCTGGATCGGAATGGTGAACACGCCGGGCGCCTGGAAGCCCGTGATGTTGAGGGCGCTGTTGCCGAGAGCGGCGCCGATCGAACCGTTCAATTTGTACTTGTCCATCTCGACGCCGCAGCCGATCTGATAACCGACCTCCAGGGTTCCGCCTTCCACCTTGCCCGTGGTGGTTCCGGTGAAGGTGCCGCCCACCAGCCAGTCGCGAGCGGCCAGCGACGTGGTCAACGGCGCCACCGGCATCTGCGTCTCGTTCTTCGCGGCCACGGTCAGCGTCCGGCCGTCCGGGGTCTTTGCGATACCGGGCACCTCCGAGGCGACGGCTCCGGTATCCAACGGGGGAGCGACGGCAGCTGCCATCGGAACGACTTCCGCGGCCCCGGGAGCGGCCGGCGGGATGGCCGGGTCCGCAGGCGGGTCGCCCGCGGCTATCGGGGCGTTGACGGCCGCTATCAGAAGGCAACCAATGGCCAACGAGGCGATTCGGTACGACATGTCTTCGCGCGCCTTTCTCGAGTCCGGACTAGACGGCTTTGGTGACGCCGAGGTAGGTCACCACGTCGTCGGTGTTGTCGGTGGAATTGGTGAACGTCGCATACGAGCGGATGAACGACTGTCCGGCGCACCCGTCGATCTTGATCCGGAAACCGGTGACGGAGATCCGCGCCTTCGTGCCTTTGAACGACTTCTTGCCCACCGGCACGATGTTGATGGTGCCGGGCTTGAGGTCGATCTTGATCTGCTGGGTGGCGCTCAACCCGAGGACGATCGGGAAGATCGTGCCGGAGATGAATGGAATGCCCAGACCGGGCGTGATGCCGGCGGTGCTGATCGATTCGATGTCGTCCTGGGTGATGCCGCACCCGATCTGATAGCCGGCCTCCAGTGATCCGCCGGCCAGCTTGGTCGTGCCCGACCCGGTCACCGTACCGAGGAAGGTGCCGTCGACCAGATACTCGCGCGACCACGGTGAGTTGGTCAGCGACGCCACCGGTTCGATGGACTCACTCTGCGCAGACACTGCCAGCACCCAGCCCTCCGGCGAGTTCAGGGAGCCCGGAGTGCCCGACGGCATGGGGGAGTTCGGCGCGCCGGGTGCCGGTGCCGCGTTGGCCACCGGGGTGACGCTGGGGTCGGCCGGCGGGTCGGCGAGGCCCACGGGGGCGGTCGCGGCAGCGACCATGAGGCCGATGCTGAGCAAGGTGGCGGATCGGAGCAGCATGCGTTCTTGGCGCCTCTCTGTGGCTGGCAACGCTTGTGACCTCAAGCGGGGGCATTGAGACCATATCGTTTCCCTACCGCGACATGCTTGAGGCTTGAGGCGACTAGCAGGTGAACACGCCGTGTACTACGGGTAGACGATTTCCGGCCATCTCGCGGACCCCTCAGAGACCGGATGTTGTGCTGGCACGCACCTGTTCTCGGCGCGGTACTCTCAAGCCGCTGAAGGCACTTGGCACTCAGGGAGGATGATGAGGCACGCGATGCGCACAGTCGCGGCGGCAAGCCTGTTGGTGGCCTCGTCGCTGTGTGCTGGAGTTAACCCGGCGGCGGCAGAGCCCGGTGATACTCCGGTGGACCCGGCCACCCCGATCGCCGAGCAGTCGCTTGCCGGGCCGGCGCCGGAGGTGCCACTGGCTGATCCCGCAGGCCCGAACGAGGCCGTCGTGACGGCCTGCTCGCAGTTCGGCGGGGCTCTGAATCTCGCTGCGTCGAACTACGAAGACTTCGCCTATGCCAGTGCCGGTGGCGGCAACTATGTGGACTATCAAGACCCTAATGTGTGGCGTAGCAACGTGATCGGCCGTACGGCGTTGCGCGAGGCCGCCGCGGCGGCCTTGAGTGCCTCCCGGACCGCCGGTCTTCCCCAGGAGGTCTCAGACCCCATGCAGTCGTGGTCGCTGCGGGCCACCAAGCTGCTGTTGATCATGGGCGTGCGCGGCGGCGGCGACTCGCTGAATTCGACGGTCAATGCCCTCAACACCTACGCACAGGAGGGCCAGTTGGCCTGTTCGCGCAACGGTGGGCAGGCCTAGCCGCGCCTCGTCGCCAATCTCGAGGATTTGCCCGCAATGCGAATCGGCCCCCGCTCACGCGAGGGCCGATTCGAACTTCTACGTTGCAGTGATCTGCGCCGCCTACTACGCAGCGCCGCCGGAGCCTCCGGCGCCGCCGGCGCCGCCGCGGCCCGGACCCTGACCGCTGCTGCCGAGTTTGCCGTCAGCGCC
>CAMCWJ010000070.1 GCA_945882475.1 Bifidobacterium breve | reverse complement strand
ACGGCGCTGATGCGCCGCGTGTGGTTCTGCTGGGAATCCCGACCCGCGGGGTCACGCTGGCGAACCGGCTCGCCGAGAAGATCAACGAGTTCAGCGGTGTCACCGTCGCCCACGGCGGACTCGACATCACGCTGTACCGCGACGACCTTGACTTCAAGCCGCCCCGCGCACTCGAGGAGACCTCGATACCCGCCGCGGGCGTCGACGCCTCCCTGGTGATCCTGGTTGACGACGTGCTCTACACCGGGCGCTCGGTCCGCTCGGCGCTGGATGCCCTGCGCGATATCGGCAGGCCGACAGCGATCCAGCTAGCGGTGCTCGTCGACCGCGGCCACCGTGAATTGCCGCTGCGGGCGGACTACGTCGGCAAGAACGTGCCCACCTCGCGCAGCGAGAACGTCAAGGTGCGACTGGTCGAGGATGACGGTGTCGAGGGGATCTGGATCGCGCCGGATGGCGGGCCTGCGCGATGAGCGCTCGCGCGGAAGGGAGACGGTACCGATGACGACACGGCATCTACTGTCCGCCACCGACCTGAGCCGCGACGAGGCCACCGCGATCCTCGATGATGCCGATCGGTTCCGGCAGGCACTGCTGGGCCGCGAGGTGAAGAAACTGCCCACTCTGCGCGGCCGCACCATCATCACCATGTTCTACGAGAACTCCACCCGCACCCGGGTGTCCTTCGAGGTGGCCGGCAAGTGGATGAGTGCCGACGTCATCAATGTCAGCTCCTCGGGCTCCTCGGCTGCCAAGGGCGAGTCCCTGCGCGACACCGCGTTGACCCTGCGGGCCGCCGGCGCTGACGCCCTCATCATCCGGCACCCGGCCTCGGGCGCTGCGCAACTGCTGGCTGAATGGACAGCCGAGACCGACGCCGACGGTGTCGTCGGCGGACCGTCGGTGATCAATGCGGGCGACGGCACCCATGAGCATCCGACCCAGGCCCTGCTGGACGCGCTGACCCTGCGTCAGCGCCTCGGTGGCATCGAGGGCCGCAGGGTGGTGGTCGTGGGGGACATCCTGCACAGCCGGGTGGCCCGATCCAATGTGGCGCTGCTCGACACCCTCGGTGCGGAGGTGGTGTTGGTGGCCCCGCCGACCCTGCTGCCCCTGGGTGTCGCGGGATGGGGCCACGCAAGGGTCTCGCACAGCTTGGACGCCGAGCTGCCCGCTGCCGACGCCGTGTTGATGCTGCGGGTACAGGCCGAGCGGATGAACGGCGGCTTCTTCCCATCAGAGCGGGAGTACTCATCGCTCTATGGCCTTTCCGATCGGCGTCGCGCGGTGCTGCCCGAACACGCCGTGGTACTGCACCCGGGTCCGATGCTGCGCGGCATGGAAATCGCCTTCGCGGTTGCGGATTCACCGCAATCGGCTGTGCTGCAACAGGTTTCGAACGGGGTTCATGTCCGGATGGCGGTCCTGTTCCATCTGCTGGTGGGCACCGATGCGGCGGTGAGCGTGTGAGCGAATCGTCTGTGGTGCTCATCCGGGGTGCCCGGCTTTACGGCATCGGCGATCCGGTCGACGTGCTGATCGCCGACGGTCAGATCGCCGACATCGGCATCGGATTGGCGTGCCCCGCAGAAGGCGAGGTGATCGACGCGCCAGGCCAGGTTCTGTTGCCCGGCCTGGTGGACCTGCACGCCCATCTGCGTGAACCCGGCCGGGAGTACGCCGAGGATATCGAAACCGGTTCCGCAGCAGCGGCCCTCGGCGGCTACACCGCGGTGTTCGCGATGGCCAACACCGATCCCGTCGCCGACAGTCCGGTGGTCACCGACCATGTATGGCAGCGCGGCCGGCAGGTCGGGCTGGTCGACGTCCATCCGGTCGGCGCGGTGACGGTGGGACTTGCGGGCCGCCAACTCACCGAGATGGGCCTGATGGCCGCGGGCGTGGCGCAGGTCCGGATGTTCTCCGACGACGGGCTATGCGTGCACGATCCGCTCGTCATGCGCCGTGCACTGGAGTACGCCGCGGGTCTCGGTGTGCTGATCGCCCAGCACGCCGAGGAGCCCCGGCTCACCGTCGGCGCCGTTGCCCACGAGGGCCCGACCGCCGCCCGGCTGGGTCTGGCCGGCTGGCCGCGTGCCGCCGAGGAGTCGATCGTGGCCCGCGATGCGCTTCTGGCCCGCGATGCCGGGGCCCGGGTGCACATCTGCCACGCCTCGACCGCAGGAACCGTCGAAATCCTCAGATGGGCCAAGGCGCAGGGTATTTCGATTACCGCCGAAGTGACACCGCACCATCTCATGCTCGATGACAGCCGGCTGGCCGGCTACGACGGGGTCAACCGGGTCAATCCGCCGCTGCGGGAGGCCGCTGACACCCAAGCATTGCGCCAGGCGCTTGCCGACGGTGTGATCGATTGCGTGGCCACCGACCACGCCCCGCACGCCGAGCAGGAGAAGTGCTGCGAGTTCTCCGCGGCCCGGCCCGGCATGCTGGGCCTGCAGACTGCGCTGTCGGTGGTGGTGGCGACCATGGTGGAGCCCGGCCTGCTGGACTGGCGCGGCGTTGCCCGGGTGATGAGCGAGAACCCGGCCCGCATCGTCGGCCTCGACGATCAGGGCCGCCCACTGGAGGTGGGCGAACCGGCGAACCTGACGCTGGTCGATCCGGCCGGGGCGTGGACGGTCGATGGTCCGGCACTGGCCAGTCGCTCGGCCAATACGCCGTTTCAGGCGATGACGCTGCCGGCAACGGTCACCGCGACCCTGCTGCGTGGCCGGATCACCGCGCGGGACGGCACCGCGCGCGGATGAGGCTGCGGCGAGGGGTGGCATGAACACCGAGACGGCAGTGGCAACCTACGTCTTCGGATTCGTCGTCGCGGTGCTGATCGGTGTAGTCATCCGGCGGATGTTGCGCGGCTGGAAGCACCGCTCCCAGCGCCAGGTCCAACAGATCGGCACGCTGCCCCCGATGCCGGATCTGCTCAGCCCGGCGATCATCGCCCCCACCCGCGGGCTGTACCTAGGCAGCACCGTCGCGCCGAACTGGCTGGAGCGGGTCACGGTCGGCGATCTGGGCTACCGGTGCAAGGCGGCGCTGACCCGCTACCCCGAGGGTGCTCTGCTGGAGCGCTCGGGTGCCGGTCCGATCTGGATGCCCGCGGCGTCGATCACCGGGGTGCGCACCGAACGCGCACTGGCGGGCAAGGTGATTCCGGGACGCGGCGGGGGCGATGGCGCCGGCGCAATACTGGTGATCCGGTGGCGGCTGCCCTCCGGCACCGAGATCGACACCGGATTCCGCGGCGCCCAGAGCCGCGATTACTCCCGATGGTGCGACAGGACAGGAGAAACAGCGTGACCCAGAACAGGGCCGTCCTCGTGCTCGAGGACGGACGTGTCTATCGGGGAACCCCGTTCGGGGCGGTCGGTGAGACCTTCGGCGAAGCGGTGTTCTCCACCGGGATGTCGGGCTACCAGGAGACCCTGACCGACCCGAGCTATCACCGCCAGATCGTGATCGCCACCGCGCCGCAGATCGGCAACACCGGCTGGAACCACGAAGATGCCGAGAGCCGGGGGGACAGGATCTGGGTCGCCGGGTACGCGGTGCGCGATCCGTCCCCGATGGCATCCAACTGGCGGGCTACCGGCACCCTCGCCGACGAGTTGATCCAGCAGCACGTCGTCGGGATCGCCGGCGTGGACACCCGGGCGATCGTGCGCCACCTGCGCAGCGGTGGGTCGATGAAAGCCGGGATCTTCTCCGGTGCTGCGGTGGCCGACGACGCCGAGTTGGTGCGACGGGTTCGCGAACAGCCCGCGATGCTCGGCGCCGACCTGTGCGGCGAGGTCAGCACTTCGCAGAGCTACATCGTGGAACCCGAAGGGCCGCAGCGGTTTACCGTTGCAGCGCTGGATCTCGGTATCAAGACCAACACCCCGCGCAACTTCGCGCAGCGCGGGATCCGCACCCACGTGCTGGCATCGACGACGACCTTCGAGCAGATCGCCGAACTCAAACCCGATGGGGTGTTCCTGTCCAACGGCCCCGGTGACCCTGCCACCGCGGACCATGTCGTGGCTGTCACCCGTGCGGTTCTCGGGGCCGGCATACCGCTGTTCGGAATTTGTTTCGGCAATCAGATTCTTGGCCGGGCGCTGGGCCGCAGCACCTACAAGATGGTGTTCGGGCACCGTGGCATCAACGTGCCGGTGATCGACCATGCCACCGGGCGGGTCGCGGTCACCGCGCAGAACCACGGCTTCGCCCTGGAGGGTGAGGCCGGTGAGGTCTTCGATACCGACTTCGGCCCGGCGATGGTGAGCCACACCTGCGCCAATGATGGCGTCGTCGAGGGGATCAGACTCCGGAGCGGGCAAGCCTTCTCCGTGCAGTACCACCCAGAGGCGGCCGCCGGTCCGCACGACGCCAACTATCTCTTCGACCAGTTCGTCGATCTGATGGCGGGCGGCACATGACCCGCCCCGATACCGCGAGCGTGCGTGTCGGTCCGTCGACACGCCGTCGCCAGTGCACACATGCGCACGCTCGCGCAGGGATGGGAGATCGCTAGATGCCACGCAGAACCGACCTCAAGCACGTCCTCGTCATCGGATCCGGGCCGATCGTGATCGGGCAGGCCTGCGAGTTCGACTACTCCGGCACCCAGGCCTGCCGGGTGTTGCGTTCGGAGGGTTTGACCGTGAGCCTGGTGAACTCCAACCCTGCAACGATCATGACCGACCCGGAGTATGCGGACTTCACCTACGTCGAGCCGATCACGGCGGAGTTCGTCGAGAAGGTCCTCGCCCAGCAGGCGCAGCGGGGTAACCCGGTCGACGCGGTGCTGGCCACCCTCGGCGGGCAGACCGCGCTCAACACCGCGGTGGCGCTGCACGAGAGCGGGGCGCTGCAGCGCTACGGCGTGGAGCTGATCGGAGCCGACTTCGAGGCCATTCAGCGCGGCGAGGACCGGCAGAAGTTCAAGGACATCGTCGCCAAGGTTGGTGGCGAATCCGCCCGCAGCGCAGTGTGTTTCACCATGGCGGAGGTACGCGAGACGGTAGCCGGCCTGGGTCTGCCGGTGGTGATCCGGCCGTCCTTCACCATGGGTGGTCTGGGATCGGGGATGGCGAAGACCCTTGAGGATGTCGAACGCATGGCAGGGGAGGGGCTCGCGGCATCCCCGTCGGCGAACGTCCTGATCGAGGAGTCCATCTACGGATGGAAGGAATACGAACTCGAGCTCATGCGCGACGGCAACGACAACGTGGTGGTGGTCTGCTCGATCGAGAACCTCGACCCGATGGGCGTGCACACCGGCGACTCGGTGACCGTCGCGCCGGCGATGACGCTCACCGACCGCGAGTACCAGACGATGCGCGATCTGGGCATCGCGATCCTGCGCGAGGTAGGCGTCGACACCGGCGGCTGCAATATCCAGTTCGCCGTCGACCCGAAGGACGGTCGGCTCATCGTCATCGAGATGAACCCGCGGGTATCGCGGTCGAGTGCGCTGGCATCCAAGGCCACCGGATTCCCGATCGCCAAGATCGCCGCCAAACTGGCGATCGGCTACACCCTCGACGAGATCCTCAACGACATCACCAAGCAGACCCCGGCCTGCTTCGAGCCGACGCTGGACTACGTCGTGGTCAAGGCCCCGCGGTTCGCCTTCGAGAAGTTCCCCGGCGCGGACCCCACCTTGACCACCACGATGAAGTCGGTGGGGGAGGCGATGTCGTTGGGCCGCAACTTCATCGAGGCCCTCGGCAAGGTGATGCGCTCGCTGGAGACCACCAAAGCCGGCTTCTGGACCGGGCCCGATGACGGCGGTCCGGTCGAGGATGTGCTGACCCGACTGCGTACGCCCACCGAAGGACGGCTCTACGACATCGAACTTGCGCTGCGGCTGGGCGCGACCGTGGATCAGGTCGCCGCGGCATCGGGGGTCGATCCCTGGTTCGTCGAGCAGATCAACACACTGGTGGCGCTGCGGGCGGAGTTAATCGGCGCCGCGGTGCTCGACGCCGACCTGCTGCGCCGCGCCAAGCACAGCGGGCTCTCCGATCGCCAGATCGCAGCGCTGCGTCCCGAACTCGCCGGCGAGACCGGTGTCCGCGCGCTGCGCCAGCGCCTCGGCATCCACCCGGTGTTCAAGACCGTTGATACCTGCGCCGCGGAGTTCGAGGCCAAGACCCCCTACCACTACTCGAGCTACGAGCTCGACCCCGCCGCGGAGACCGAGGTCGCGCCGCAGACCGAGCGGCCCAAGGTGCTGATCCTGGGCTCGGGTCCCAACCGGATCGGGCAGGGCATCGAATTCGACTACAGCTGCGTGCACGCCGCGACCACGTTGACCGGCGTCGGCTACGAGACCGTGATGATCAACTGCAACCCGGAGACGGTGTCCACCGACTACGACACCGCAGACCGGTTGTACTTCGAACCGCTGACCTTTGAGGACGTTCTCGAGGTGTTCCGAGCCGAGGCGCTCTCCGGCCAGGGCGGCCCGGGCGTGGTCGGAGTGATCGTCCAACTCGGCGGCCAGACCCCGCTCGGCCTGGCTCAACGCCTCGCCGACGCAGGCGTCCCGATCGTCGGCACCCGTCCGGAGGCCATCGACCTCGCCGAGGACCGCGGACGATTCGGACAGGTGCTGGCGGAGGCGGGCCTGCCCGCACCCAAGTTCGGCACCGCCACCAGCTTCGAGCAGGCCCGCGAGATCGCCGCTCGGATCGGCTATCCGGTGCTGGTCCGGCCGTCCTACGTGCTGGGCGGGCGGGGGATGGAGATCGTCTACGACGAGCAGACCCTGCACGGCTACATCACTCGGGCCACTCAACTCTCACCCCGGCATCCGGTGCTGGTCGACCGGTTCCTCGAGGATGCCATCGAGATCGACGTCGACGCCCTCTGTGACGGCACCGAGGTCTACATCGGCGGAGTCATGGAGCACATCGAGGAGGCCGGGATCCATTCCGGTGACTCGGCCTGCGCGCTGCCGCCGGTGACTCTGGGTCGTAGCGATATCGAGGCGGTGCGGCGGGCCACCGAGGCCATCGCGCACGGCGTCGGCGTGGTCGGTCTGCTCAACGTCCAGTACGCACTTAAGGACGATGTGCTCTACGTGCTGGAGGCAAACCCGCGGGCCAGTCGAACAGTTCCGTTCGTCTCCAAGGCCACGGCGGTACCGTTGGCCAAGGCATGCGCGCGAATAATGCTGGGGGCCAGTATCTCCCAACTTCGCGAGGAGGGAATGCTCGCCCGTACCGGTGACGGATCCAACATCGGCCCGGACTCGCCGATCGCGGTGAAGGAGGCGGTGTTGCCATTCCGCAGGTTCCGGCGGATGGACGGATCCGGGGTCGATTCGCTGCTCGGCCCGGAGATGAAGTCGACCGGTGAGGTGATGGGAATCGACCGCGACTTCGGCGCCGCGTTCGCCAAGAGTCAGACGGCGGCCTACGGATCGTTGCCCACCGGGGGGACGGTGTTCGTGTCGGTGGCCAACCGTGACAAGCGGTCGCTGGTGTTCCCCGTCAAGCGTCTCGCCGATCTGGGATTCCAGGTGCTGGCCACCGAAGGTACAGCAGAGATGTTGCGGCGCAACGGTATTCCCTGCACCGTAGTCCGCAAGCATTTCGAGGAGGCCGGTGAGGGCCGGGCGGACCGCACGGCGATCGACGCCATCAACGCCGGCGAGGTGGGCATGGTGATCAACACCCCGTACGGCAACTCCGGCCCGCGCATCGACGGGTATGAGATCCGTTCGGCCGCTGTGACGATGAACATCCCCTGCATCACCACCGTGCAGGGCGCCTCGGCGGCGGTCCAGGGCATCGAGGCGGTGATCCGCGGCGACATCGAAGTGCGTTCACTGCAGGAACTGCACGCTGCCCTCGGCGGGTCCGCGGGTTGATCCGATGACCGCGGGGGGATTCGGAACACGCCTGGCGTCGGCGATCGGCGCACGCGGGCCACTGTGCGTTGGCATCGACCCGCACCCGGAGCTGATGGCGGCCTGGGGCCTGCCACCGAATGCCGACGGGTTGGCGCAGTTCTGCGACATCTGTGTGCGGGCGTACGCGGGCTTCGCGGTGGTCAAGCCACAGGTCGCGTTCTTCGAGGCTTACGGCGCAACGGGTTTCGCGATCCTCGAGCGCACCACCGCACAGTTGCAATCCGACGGGGTGCTGGTGCTCGCCGACGCCAAACGCGGTGACATCGGATCCACCATGGCCGCCTACGCCCAGGCCTGGGCGGGTGCGGGCCCGTTGGCGGCCGATGCGGTGACCGCCTCGCCCTACCTGGGCTTCGGATCGCTGCAGCCATTGCTTGAGGTCGCCGCCGAGCACGGCCGCGGCGTTTTCGTCCTGGCCGCCACCTCCAACCCTGAGGGCGCGGAGGTCCAACGCGCCATGGTCGACGGCCGCACGGTCGCGCAGTCGATCGTCGACGCCGCCGCGGCGGTCAACCGGGCGGCCGCCGGACCCTCGGGTTCGGTCGGGGTTGTCGTCGGCGCCACGCTGTCTGACGTGCCCGACCTCAGCGCCCTCGGCGGCCCCGTGTTGGTGCCCGGTGTCGGCGCACAGGGCGGCCGACCGGAGGCCCTCGGTGGCCTGGGTGGGGCGCGCGCAGGCCAGTTACTGCCCGCGGTCTCCCGGGAGGTGCTGCGGGCCGGCCCTGATCCGGCGGCGGTCCGGGCGGCCGCGGAGCGACTCCGCGACGCCGTCGCCTATCTGGCCTGATCGGCGATTCGGGTCCGCGACACGCGCGACACGCCGCCGGGCCGGGAAATCCGGCTGAAATTGGTCGCCCGGGCGCGCCGTAGAGGTGACCGGGCGGGCGTTCCCCACGCCTGGCCATTCCGCAAAAACCCAGCTCAAGCCCCTGAATTGGGCTTGCGGTGACCCGGTTCCGGTGGCCGGGAGCCGCTGCCCCAGCCTGCTTTTCGGCTGCCGTCGCAGGCCCGTGAGGGGCACGTGTCGTGCGCGTTTGCACCGCTGGGCAGGGGGGTCGGGTTAGATTTCGACAGACAGCCTGGGTACGGTCGCTTCGCTGGCTGAAGTCCCGGCCCAAGCACAACAAATGATGGTGATGAGACGGAGGAACCCGTGGCCCTTCCACAGTTGACCGACGAGCAGCGCGCGGCCGCCTTGGAGAAGGCTGCCGCAGCACGTCGGATCCGAGCTGAATTGAAGGATCGGCTCAAGCGCGGTGGCACCAATCTCAAGCAGGTGCTCAAGGATGCCGAGACCGACGAGGTGCTCGGCAAGATGAAGGTTTCCGCACTGCTGGAGGCTCTGCCCAAGGTCGGCAAGGTCAAGGCGCAGGAGATCATGACCGAACTGGAGATCGCCCCGACGCGCCGTCTGCGCGGCCTCGGCGATCGCCAGCGCAGGGCATTGCTGGAAAAGTTCGACTTCACCGCATAGGTAGGTCGATGGACGCCGGCGGAGGGCCGGACGGCCGGGGCGTTGCGCCCCAGCGAGCCGCACCTGGTTGCGTACTCGTGCTGTCCGGCCCCTCCGCGGTCGGCAAGTCCACGGTCGTCCGCCGGTTACGGCAGCAGCTGCCTGACTTGCACTTCAGTGTGTCGGCCACCACCCGGGCACCGCGTCCGGGGGAGGTCGACGGCGTCGACTACCACTTCGTCTCGCCCGAGGCTTTCCAGCAGTTGATCGACAGTGGGGAATTGTTGGAGTGGGCCGACATTCACGGCGGCCTGCACCGCTCCGGAACCCCGGCGCAACCAGTGCTCGATGCGGCGTCCGCCGGCCGGCCGGTTCTGATCGAGGTGGACCTGGCCGGTGCCAGAGCAGTCAAATCAGCCCGACCCACCGCCCGCACCGTGTTTTTGGCCCCGCCCGACTGGGATACCCTTGAGCAGCGGCTCAAAGACCGGGGCACCGAAACGCCCGAGTTGGTGGCCCGCCGGTTGGCCACCGCCGAGGCCGAACTTGCCGCCCAGGATGAGTTCGATGTCGTCGTGGTCAACAGCCAATTGGATTCGGCCTGCACTGAATTGGTATCGTTGCTGGTAAGAAACGCCCCGAAGACGGCGTGAGCGATCGCCGAGCCCACCAGGGAGCGGCATGTCACACCTTCGATCTGTTTCACCCCTTCGATCTGCCAGGAGAACGACCACGTGACGAACACTTCGGATCACTACGATCCGGCCCCCGGTGCGGCCACCGCTTACGACACCCCCCTGGGCATCACCAACCCGCCCATCGACGAACTTCTCGATCGGGTGTCGAGCAAGTACGCGCTGGTGATCTACGCCGCGAAGCGGGCTCGCCAGATCAACGACTACTACAACCAACTCGGCGACGGCATCCTGGAGTACGTCGGCCCGCTGGTCGAGCCTGGCCTGCAGGAGAAGCCGCTGTCGATCTCGCTTCGCGAGATCCACGGCGACCTGCTCGAACACACCGAAGGCGAGTAGGCGCCACCAGCGCGGATCGACCCATGAGCCCGAAGCGGATCATCGTCGGAGTCGCCGGCGGCATCGCCGCCTACAAGGCCTGCTCACTGGTGCGTCAGCTCAGTGAGGCCGGTCACGACGTGCGCGTCGTCCCCACCGAGTCGGCTCTGCGGTTCGTCGGCGCCGCCACCTTCGAGGCGCTCTCCGGGCACCCCGTTCACACCGGAGTCTTCGAGGA
>CAMCWJ010000069.1 GCA_945882475.1 Bifidobacterium breve | reverse complement strand
GGCCACCTCGCATGGTTCGCCGGGGGGATGGCACTGGCGGTACTTCACGTCATGGGGGTGAATTGTCTGGCGCGCGTGACGATTCCGCTGGCGCTGCTCGGCTATCTGGTCGTCTCCACGCCGATCGCCGGCACGGTAGCCATGGGATCGGTCCGATGGTGGGAGCCGCTCACGAAGAACCTCCTCTACGGCTCGATCGCCACGCTGGTGGTGGCGTCGCTGGTGTTGGGCGGCGGTGGTTGGCTCAACCGCTTGCTGAGTCGTCGACCGATCGTGTGGCTCGGCGAAATCTCCTACGAGATCTTTCTCTTGCACGTGCTGGTCATGGCGCTCCTGACGGGTGTGGTACTCAAATGGCCACTGTTCACCGGTTCGCTGCCGGGACTGTATGCGATGACGTTGCTGATCACGATCCCGCTGGCCTGGGCGCTACACCACCTCACGCGCCATCCCACCTGCACTCTTTCCGCGTTCTGGAACAACGCAGGACGACCAGTGCGAGTGGCAGAGCGCCCAATGAAACCAACGGATCCGATCGCAGGAGGTCCACGATGATCCGACCCAACAGCACCAACGCCGAGTTCGCACTCGGCGGCATCAACCATGTCGCCCTGGTGTGCTCCGATATGGCGCGCACCGTTGAGTTCTATTCCGGTGTGCTGGGCATGCCGCTGATCAAGGCACTGGATCTGCCCGACGGTATGGGTCAGCATTTCTTCTTCGACGCCGGCAACGGCGACTGCGTCGGGTTCTTCTGGTTCGCCGATGCCCCGGACGGCGAAACCGGCGAAACCACCCCGGCAGCACTGCCCGGCCTCGGCGACATCGTCACCGCCGTCGGCTCGATGAACCATCTGGCCTTCCACGTGCCCCCCGAACGTTTCGACGAGTACCGCCAGCGACTGATCGACAAGGGCGTCGCCGTGGGGCCGGTTCTCAACCACGACGAGAGCCCGGCGCAGGTCGCCGAGAGACTCCACCCCGGTGTCTACATCCGGTCGTTCTACTTCTACGACCCCGACGGCATCATGTTGGAGTTCGCCTGCTGGACGAAAGAGTTCGACGCTGATGAAGCCACCGCCGCACCCCGCACCGCCGCCGACCGCCACCCTCGAACGATCGGGGAAACCCACTGAGACACGGGTGAATGCGTCAGGATCGCGGCAGGGCACCTGGGCGGCGGAATTGATAAATACTGGCGGCAGGAGGTCGCCATGACAGACGTACAAAGCTTCCTTGAGCGCTTCGCGGACTTCGGCGCTGCGCCGGACCCGGACAAGTACGAGAATCTCTTTGATCCCGCGGACGGAACCGTGTTGCACCCGGGCATGACCGCCCCACTGCACCGGAACCAGGTGAAGGCTTACATGACCACCTACCTTGCCGGGGTAACTGAGTTCGGATTCGAGATCGCCGGGTGGGCCGAGCGCAACGGGACGGTCTTCGTTGAGGCGCGGAACAGCGGTCGACCCGGCGGCGGCGAGCGGCTCGAATGGGGCACCGTTTACTGCGTCACGCTGCGTGGTGACCGTGTTCTGCGCGGGCGCGCCTATGGCGACCGGGTACCGCTGCTCGCGCGCTTGATGCCCGACCTGACGCTGGCCCAAGCGGCGGCCCTGGGTGCACCGGCGCCCGGGCTGAACGTCGGGAATGGTGAGTAGCCCGCGCCAGTGGCACACGGGCGCGGGGGATCCGCGGCCGTTAGGTTTTCCGTAGGCCGAAGTCCGTCGCGCGGGTTAGGCTGATGAAAGGCCCATACCGACTGGTTGAAGGTGGATTCGATGAGCTTGACCACAGAAGTGCCGACCACGTTTCCTGCCCACGACCCCGCCGGCTGGCGACAGCTCCCCAGGTCCTTCACCCCACTTGACCCTGCCCGGGTTTCAGCCCTGATGGCCAAGGAGTGGGAACGCTATGCCGCCACCACTCCCGGTTCGGCCGACCATGCCGCGCGGTCATCGAAGACCTTGCCGCTGGGCGTGACCAGCAGCTTTCAATACTGGGATCCGTATCCGATGGGCGTGAAGTCCGCTCGCGGTGCCTATGTCACCGACTGTGACGACCGCCAGGTGCTGGATCTGTCGATGGGGTTCGGCGCGATGCTCGTCGGCCACCTCAACCCCGCGGTGGTCGCCAAAGTCAAGGAGTTCCTGGACGACATCGGCACGTTATTCGTGACGCCGTCGCCGGTCTCGACTGAGGTCGCCGAACGGTTCAAGGAACGCTTCGGTCTGGACATGTTGCGGTTCACCAACTCCGGCACCGAGTCGACGGGGTACGCGGTGCGAACCGCACGCGCCTACACCGGCCGGAAAGCCATCGTCAAGATCGAAGGCGGCTACCACGGTGGCTACGACGGTCTGTCGGTGTCGGTCAAGCCGGGCATCGACGAGATTGGTCCCGCGGACAACCCGATCCCGCAGGTGCCCTTCGACGTCGAAGCCGGCGTCGTGCACGTGGTGGCCTATAACGACCTCGGGCAGATGGAACGCGTGCTGGCCGCCCACGGCAAGGACGTTGCCTGCGTGGTCATGGAACCGGTCATCGAAAACCTTGGCATCGTGTTGCCCGACGCGGGCTACGTTGCGGGCGTCCGCGCACTATGCGACGCCTACAACGTGCTGCTGATCTTCGACGAGGTCAAGACCGGCCTCACCGCGGGTGCCCGCGGCGCCGCCGCGCGCCTCGGCGTCAAGCCGGACCTGATCACGCTGGCCAAGTCCATCGGCGGCGGTCTCCCGCTGGCCGCGTTCGGCGGCACCGCGGAAGTCATGCAGGCCGTCGTCGACAACCGCATGGCGCATTACGGCACCTACAACGGCAACCCGCTGTGCATGGCGGCGGCTCTTGCGGTCGATGAGGTGGCGACCCCGCAGGCGCTGGCGGCGGCCGAACAGGTCAACGACAACGCCATGGAAGCGATGGACACCATCATCCGCGAGTACGAACTGCCGGCCCATACCGTCGGCTTCGGCGTCAAGGGTGCTGTCACGTGGTCGCCCACCCCGATCCGCAACTACCGCGACTACAAACTGAGCACCGACTTCGAGGTCGCCGAGTTGGGTTGGCTGTGGGGCATCAACCGTGGCATCTTGACGCCACCGGGCATGGACGATCAATGGCTGGTGTCGCTGGCCCACACCGATGCCGACATGAGCAAGTGGGTCGACGCTTTCGGTGAACTGGCCAAGGAATTACGCGCCTGATCACTGGCCAGCGGGTGGTGAGCCGCACGTGATGCCGGCACTCGACGCCGAAGTGATCATCGCGGGTGCGGGGCTCTCCGGGCTCTCACTCGCGGTGGCTCTGCTCGACACGGGCTTGCCGGAAGACGCGCGAATCCTGCTTGTCGATCCACGCGAAACGTTAAGCGGCGCAGACCGTACGTGGTGTTTCTTCGATCTCGTGCCACACGCGTTCGACTCTGCGATCACCCATCGCTGGAGTCGATGGCGTGCCCGCAACGGCGCCGCCGAGGTGGTTCGCTCCGCGCCGGGGATCGCATATTGCCGAATCCCGGGCGAGCGCTTCTATGAGCTCGCGCTCGAGCGCCTCGTCGCCGCGGGCCAGCGCATCGAGTTCCTGCTCGGCGTGACGGTTGAGCAACTCGACGACCGTGGCGACCACGTCGACGTCCGCACCAGTGCAGGAGTGCTGCGCGCGCGCCTCGCGATGGACTCGCGACCGCCATCGCTGACGCGCGCAGCCGATGACGGTAACGACGTAAACCTGTTGCAGCACTTCCGCGGTCGGGTGGTCCGAAGTACCGAGCCCGTGTTTGAGGTCGACACTGCGACGCTCATGGACTTCGACGTCTCTCAGACCGACGGAATCCACTTCATCTACGTGTTGCCGTTCGATGCCCACACCGCGCTCGTCGAAAGCACATTTTTCACCGGTCGACTACTGCCCGACACTGTGTACGAGGAGGCCATCGACACCTGGCTCGCGCGAAGGCTTCCCGGCAGGGTGTTCGAGACGATCTCGAACGAGAGCGGGGTGATCCCAATGACGACGGCGCCCTTTGACGCGTGGCCGAGCCCACGGATCGTCCGCATCGGTACGGCGGGTGGACATGTCAAACCGTCGAGCGGATATGCCTTTCTGGCCGTGCAACGTTTCGTTCGCGTGTTTGCGCCCCGCGTGGTTTCCGCGCTGCGTGCCGGTGGATGTGCCGAGCCGCCCGCGGCGCGGAGCCCGCGCACGACAGCGCTCGACACCATCTTTCTCTCGTATCTGCGCAGCCGGCCCGAGCGTGCGCCGGAGACGTTCTACCGACTGTTCGAGCGAGTGCCTCCCGCTGTGTTGGCGCGCTTCCTCTCTGATACCGGCACGCTCGCAGACGACCTGACGGTCATGCGCACCAGTGATACCCCGCAACTTGCGCTCGAAGCCATCCGCGCGACCCCTCTGCTGCGCCGTAACGCGCGGTAATCACCCCGCCCGCAGCGACCCCTCATCAAGGTCGATTCCTATTACCTCCGCTACGCGGAACATGTCGGCGTCCCAGGCGAGCAGCGTCAGTTCGCAGCGGTACGCGACTGCCGCGATCATGCAGTCGACCATCCCGCGAGGGGTGACGCCTTCTTGTCGGCACCGGCGGTAGATCCGCGTGGCGGCATCGAAATCGGTGACGGCATCGAAGTGCGCCAAACCGAACCGCAGCAGCATGCGCCGTAGATCGTCCTCGCGTGTCGCACTGCGCGCGCCGGCCAGCACTTCCATCACAACGGGTTCGGTGACCATCAGCGGGCCATCGCCTGCGATCAACTCGGCGATGCGCTCATCCGCTTTGCTTCCCGTAGCCCGGTCGTACTCAACCCAGGCAGAGGTGTCGGCCAGGATCACGCGGCGCCACGGGGACCGGTATCGGCCGGAACCTCACCCATTGCGCGCGCACCCCGCATCGCCAGCGCCTGCTCGCGCGTCATGGGCTGACCCGCCAGATGCCGCAGGGCAAGCTCCACGGCCTCGGTCTTCGTGTGAACCCCGTAGCGATCCTTGATCGCTTCGACGTAATCGTCCTCAATTTCGATATTGGTGCGCACCTTCGCCATACACGTAAGCTACACCTAACGTGTATGGCAGGTGTACTCGCGGCGAAGTGGCTTACGACCTCACGGATGCAGGTTCCACTGCCCGCAGTCCTGCGCCAGGACATCGTTGACGTCGACTTCGATCCCGCCGACCAACGGCCCCGGGTTGGACGCGGTTGCCACGATGCGTTGGTAAAGGACCGCGGTGGGGTCGATCTTGGTGCCAGACCAGGCCCGGGTCTGCCAGGCCCACCGGAAGCCGGGCGTGCCCGAATTGCCGATGACGCCATCAGCGCCGGCCCACCGGCACACATCGATACCCCCGTAGACGCCGGTGCGCTGCACGCCGAGCACCGAGTTGATACCGCGGAACCACGGCAGTGCCACGGTGTTCCAGGTGTCGCGGCTGATGTCCTCGTCGACCGAAAAGAAGATCGGTGCGGTCTGGCCGCCGCCTGCCGCGGTGTGGATTTGCCACGCGGTCTTGGCGTCGGCGACGCCGCCGGCGTACCCGCGCGTGTAGTCCGAGGGCGCCGTCCCATTCGGCTTGCCGTATTGGTAGTTGCTGACGATGACCAACCCAGCGGCGGTCAGCGACTCGGCGTAGGGCCGGGTGATCGGTTTGGCGCCGAAGTTGGAGCCGGGGCGCGACAGGGACACGTAGTTGATCACCCCGGCGTAGCCGGCGGCTCGAATGTCCGCCGCCGGAATCTGGCGCATGGCGTAATCGATGAGCATGGGTCCGGCGGCCCGCGCCTCGGGAGTGCCGACACTGGCCGATACCGCACTCAGCCCGGCAAGCGCCGAGACGGCGGTGGCGTAGCGGAGTGCGTCCCGGCGGGAAAGCGGGTGTGACGGCCGCAGGGCGGGGTTCTCCGATGGGTCCTGCACCGCGTGATGTTAGCAATGCGGCTGCTGTTGTTGGGGGAGCCCGCGCGGGCCGAGTTCGGGTCGGTTCGGCGCCGGTGACGGTGGAAAGCACCAGCTCAGGCGCTTGGGTTGGACAAGCCGATGCCGGTTTCGTAACCTTTTCGAGACCTACGGCACAGGGACAGCCAGTGCGGCGAGGGATCGCCGACCGCAGTCCGACGGCAGTCAAAGGATGCGCAATCGTGAAATTTCGGCCCCCGTTTGTGGCGAAGTCGGTTGCCTACAAGCAGGTGGTCGGTTTGATCAGCGCGCTGATGACCTTTGGCACCGTCTGGGGTGGCGTCGCGCAAGCCGAGCCGGCCCAGGAGCGTGCGAAGTTCGAGGAGTTGTCGCGGCAGGCCGAACAGCTGCTGGAGAATGTGCAGTCGGCGCAGCTGGACCTCGACCGGAAGCTGCAGCAGCAGGGCGAGGCAGAACGCAAGCACGCCGAGGATCTGGCCGCCCTCGACGCCGCCAGGGCGCAGGTATCCACCTACCAGGGCGCCGTCGATAAGTTCGCGGCCGCGACCTACATGGGGCAACGCTCCGACGGCTTCAACGCGATCCTGACCGCCACGTCGCCGACGAACTTCATCGACAGGGTGTCCATCCAGCGGGTGATGGCCCTGGAGATGTCCGAACAACTGCAGAGCTTCCGTCGGCTCGAGCAGGAGGCGCTGACAATCCAGGCCGCTTCGGCGGAATCCGCGGCCAGCGCCAAGGCGGCCACGGACGAGGCCTATGCCGTGCAAGCGGATCTGCAGAAGAAACAGTCCCAACTGCAGACGCAAGTGGCATTGGTCAAGGCGACCTACTCGGTGCTGTCGCCGTCGATGCAGGCGGCGCTGGGCCCGGGGGCAGCCATCCCCACGGTCGGGATGGGCGGTTTGGTCCCCAATGCGAGGGCCCTCGCGGCCTACATCATCGCGACCTACCCCGGCGTGCAGTCCATCGGTGGCGTGCGCGCCGATCCGCTGCCGGATCACCCAAGTGGCCGCGCCATTGACATCATGACCGGCTCAGACATGGCGTTGGGCGATGCGATCAACGCCGACCTGCAACGTCAGGCCGGTCGGTTCGGCATCTCGTACACGATGTGGCGGGTGGCCGACCATTTCAACCACGTCCACGTCACGGTCGGCTGACCGCTCGGCCTAAGACTCGTCGCTTCTCTGGATCCGCACGCCTTTCCAGAATGCAACGTGGTTGGCGATCTGTTGCGCGCGTGCACTCGGAGTTGGGTAGTACCACGCCGCGTCCGGATTGACCTCACCGTCCACGGTCACCGTGTAGTAGCTCGCAGTCCCCTTCCACGGGCACACCGTGGTGGTTGAACTATCCGTCAGGAACTCGCGATGGACGCTCTCCAGCGGGAAGTAGTCGTTGCCCTCAAGTTGAACGGTCTGTGCCGCTTCGGCCAGTACCGCACCGTTCCATACAGCCTGAATCATCGTGGACCTTCCTCTGGATGCGTGCCCTCATTAGACGCCCGGTGTCACCTCAGCGACGGCGAGGGTCCCCTCGAGCGCCATCGGGTCACCGGCGAATGACGCGGCCCGGACGGTGACCCCACCGGGAGCCAGCGTGAAACCGTCACCGCCCCAACGTTGTAGGGGTCGAATCGAACAGTCGACGACGACCCGGGTGTTTGCGCCGGCCGCCAGGTGCACCGACCGAAAGCCGACAAGGTGGTGCACGGGCCGTCCGGTATCTGCCGGCTGCATGGCGTAGATCTGAACCACGTGGTGCCCGGAGCGGACGCCCGTGTTGGCGACGGTGACCGACGCACTGAACCGTTCGCTCTTCAGTGTCCCGACGTCGAGATCCGCCGCGGTGAAGGTGGTGTAGCCCAAGCCGAATCCGAGCGGATAGGCGGCGGCGACGCCGGCGCGGTCGAGTGCGCGCTGCCCCCACCAGCGGTCGTAGGTGACGGTGGCGGCGTCCCAATCCACCTGGGGCAGATCGGCCTGTCGGCGCGGGATGGCCATCGGCAGCCGCCCGGCCGGTTCGGCGTCTCCGAGCAGAACGTCGGCGACCGCGTGACCGCCCTCCATTCCCGGATACCAGGCAAGCAGCACCGCGGCGACATCGGTGTCCCACGGGTTGAGCACGATCGTGCCGCCACCGATCACCACCACCACGGTGCGAGCGTTGACTGTGGCTACCGCCTGGATCAGGGCGACATCCTCGGCGTGCAGTCGGAGATCGCGACGGTCGCCGCCGAAGTTCTTGAGTTTGCCCACGGTGGCGGCGATCTTGACCAGGATCGCGGCGACCGGACGGAACCGGGCGATGCCGCCGAGCAACTGCGTCGAGGCGGTGTCCACGCCGATCATCGACTCGCCCTCGTCCACCGAGGACAGCCCCACCACAATCACCGCGGCATCCGCGCCGCGGGCTGCCGCCGCGGCCGCGGCAGGATCGGTAGCGCCGACATGAATGAGCTTGGACCCCAACCGTTCCCGCAACCCGTCGAGGACGGTGACCGACGACGGGGGACTCACCCTCGACGAGCCCACATCACCCTGGTTGTGTGCGTCGGCCAGTGGACCGAGTAGCGCGACCCGGGAGAGGGACGCCGCCGCCAACGGCAGCGTCGGCGTCGCGTCGATCACCTGGTTGCGCAACAGCACCACACCCCGGCAGGCCGTTTCCCGCGCCAAGTGCCGGTGCGCGGCCGAGGCGACCACCTCGACCGGTGGGGTCGGGCGGGCGCGCAGCGCGAGCCGAATCTGGGCAGCCAGTTGCCGGTGCGCGGCGCGTTCGACGTCGGCTCGCTTCAGGCTGCCGTCCTTAAGGGCTCCTGGCAGGGTTGCCGCGCGCTGTTGCCGGAAAGGCATCTCCAGGTCCTGGCCGGCGGCCACCGACCCGACCGGGTCGCGAAGTCCCCAGATGAAGTCGGTCATCACGAATCCCTCGAAACCCCACTCCTCGCGCAGGATCTCGGTGAGCAGGTGCCGGCTCTGGCCCGCCCAGGTTCCGTTGACCGAGTTGTAGGCGCTCATCACGCAATCCGCACCGGCTTCGACCACGGTGCGGAAATGCGGCAGATACACCTCGCGCAGGATGTCGTCGGCGACCCGGACGTCCACCCGAAACCTGGCCTCCTCCATGGAGTTCAACGCGAAATGTTTGACGCAGGAGAGCACCCACGGGTTGGCGCCCTGGGTTGCCGCCGCCCCCATCGCGCCGAGAAGTACCGGATCCTCTCCGTAGGACTCCTGCGAGCGCCCCCAGCCCGGCGCGTAGGCGAGGTTGATGCAGATGCCGGCCCAGATGTTGGCGCCCTGCGCACGCGCCTCGGCGCCGATGGCGTCGGCGACGGCGCGCTCGAGGTCGGGGTCCCAGGTCGCGGCGCGGGCGAGGGCGACCGGAAATGCCGTCGATGCGCCCAGTGCCGCTCCACGAGGGCCGTCGGTGAACCGGATGCCGGGAATGCCGAGTCGGTCGATGCGTCCGCCCTCGAACGGCACCTTGTTGTACCGATCGGCCATTTCGGCCATGCCCCGCCGGATCGTCAGGTCACCGTCGAGAAGCCAGAGCAATTCATGCTCGGTCAATCGGCCGATCAGGTCCGCGACGGAGTCGTCGAGGCTCCGCTCGCCGAGGCGGACCTTCTCCACCGCTGAGGCGAACGCGGTGTCCGGTGGACAGATCGGGTCGGTGGCGGACATCAGCGGAGCGCGCCCCGCTGGTTACGCCGGGGGCAAGGCAGCGCGGGCGCGGCGGGCGGCGATGAAGGACCGCACGCCGACGCCGAGATAGACCACCGACAGGATCGCGGTGGCGGCTTGGGCGAAGACCGCACCCGGGCGCTCCGCGGTGCCGTCGAAGGCCGCGGGCAGTTTCAGCAGCGAACGCGCTGTGCCGAGCAGGGCCAGCAGGCCGATGAGCAGGGCCGCGTGCATCACGTGCATGCGGAGATTCTCCTTGCCACCGAGCAGGCCGAGCACCAGCAGGACCACGCCGATGACGGCTGGAATCAGGGCGGTCTTGTGCACGCCGCCGGTCAGGAAATAGCCCCCGACGCCGAGCGCGATGTAGATGAGCGAGAAGATGACAGTGATTCTGGGCATGGGTGCAGCTTAGATATCCCGTCTGGGCTGCGGGCAATGTGGTCGCCGCCTAGGCGACGGCCCTTCCGGCAGGTACAGCTGTAAAGATGACGTGCTGCCCGGAGAACCGCCGATAATGACCGGATGGAACTGGAAGTCATCGGCTTCGACCTGGCGTCATGTCTGATAGCGCAGTCCCACGGCGCCAACCGGATTGAGTTGTGTGCCAACCCTGCAGAAGGGGGCACCACCCCGTCCTACGGAATGATTGCACTCGCACGCGAGCACACATCCATCCAGCTTTTCCCGATCATCCGTCCGCGGGGCGGCGACTTCCTGTTCACCGACCTGGAGTTCCAGGCAATGCTCGCCGATGTGGAGCAGTGCGGACTGCTGGGTTGCGACGGTGTGGTGATCGGAATGCTCTCGAAAGGCGGCCACGTCGACGTCGCCCGATGCTCGGAGTTGATTCGTCGGGCAGGCTCGATGCAGGTGACGTTTCACCGGGCGTTCGACCGCGTGAAGGATCCAATGCGATCGCTGCAAGACATCATCGATCTGGGTTGCGCCCGGATCCTCACCAGTGGGTTGCGGCCGAATGTCGACCTGGGAAAGGACATGCTTCGCACGTTGGTCGACGCTGCCGGCGACAGGATCACGATCATGCCGGGCT
>CAMCWJ010000068.1 GCA_945882475.1 Bifidobacterium breve | reverse complement strand
ATCGACATGAGCACCGGCGGAGGCGTGCTCGTCGGGGGCAACGGCGGAGTCAATGCCTCCCTCGGCTATTTCGGTCTGGATTTCGGCGGCACTATTGCCGACGGACTGGCACCTGGCATCGGTGGTCAGTTCGGAGGCAGCGTCACAGTCGGTCTCAAGCCCGGCATCATCAACAACGTCCCGGTCACCAAGAAGAGGTTCACGGGCTCTGACCCGTGGGTGTCGATCAGTAGTTTCCGCATCACGATCGACGGGTGCGTGGGCGAGTCGTTCATCCGCTCCTACGCCACGATCACCAGGTCCACCGACGAGGGCGAATCGATACTGTCCTGGTTCGGCACCACCAAGGCCGTATAGGCCCCCGCGCCCTCCTCAGCCGAAGCGTGTGTAGCAGCTTTCCACGTCGCCGAGCACCCCGACTCGGAACGCGTCGATCCGGGAGAATCCGGCCGGCACCGATTCGCCGTTGACGTCGCCGGCCGCCAGACCGTTGGTCAGTAACCCGGCCACCGCTTCGTCGATGTCCCCGGCGGTCAGCGCGACGGTGTTGCCGTCCGGGGTGGTGATGGACGTGGACAGCTTGGTGGTGGCCACCCCGGTGAGACACGCGGTGCGCAGGCCGGCTTCGGCGCTGTCGAGCGCCAGGCCGCCGCGCTGGCTCTGCAGCGCCATCATGTAGCGCGACACCAGCGCTGAATAAGCGGTGTTGTCGCCCTGCAGGACCAGGCCGTCCTCACCCTCGACCGGCGTGCCGATCTGCTGCAGCGCGGGAAGATCCACGGTGATGGTGTTGGTGGCCGGGCAGTAGGACACCGGCGACGAGGGCCGGGCGTCGGGGCAGGACGAGGCTGCGGCGGGGTCGAAGCTGACCTGCGGCGAACTCTTCGGGGTGAACAGGATGTTCATCGCGTCGATGATCGAGCGCACGGAGGCTTCGGTGACCGGTAACTCGCCGCTCTGGTCGGTCGGCAATTCGACCGGCAACTCGCCGCGGCGCTGCTTGATCTCCGGAAGGTTGATTGCCGTGCAGGCCGAGGGCCCGTCGCTGAAACCGAATTGGAAAGCCGAGATGCGCTCGAACGCCGACCCGTGCTCGTCGCCGGAGGTGTAGATGTCATTGCCGCTGGGCACCGGGTCGCGGACCGAGATCATTGCCGCCAGCAGGTTGGTCAGTCCCTCGCCGGTGTTCAGGGTGAACCGCGGCGACTTGCCCTCGGCCACCCATCGAACGTAGGACCCGGCCAGGCAGTCGGCCTGCTGCTCGGCCACCAGGCTCGGCACCCCCTGCGGGTTAAGCGTGGCCTGCTGTTGAATGGCGTGGCCGTACTCGTGGGCGAGCACCATGGTGATGGCCATGTCGCCGTGGGCTTTTCGCAGTGCGGGCATCAGCACGGTCCGATCCCAGCCGATGGTGTCGTCCTCCTGGCAGAAGGCCGCGTTGACGAACCCCTCGGTGGACTCCCCACAGAACGTGCCGTCGTCGGCGTCGGAGTCCCAGGAGATCACCGCACTGACCGGCGTGAGTTCGTCGTCGAAGGTGTCCGGGTAGGCGAACTTCCAGAACTCCTCGAGATCGCTGATCGACTGACCCGCGATGTTGTCGACCTCGCCGCCGTCGGTCCCGGTAACCTCCCGCGCCGCGGGCTTGGGGTTGGGGCGCAGACCGGTCGGGCCTTCGACGGCTTCCATGCCGCCCACCTTGAACGGATCGGCGTAGACCGAGACGGGGTTGCCCTGGATGGCCGTGCCGCACCCCGCGACCAGCACCGCGGCGCCGGCCGCGATCAGCGGACGGATCCGGGTGCGGGGGCGGCGCATGCGACCACAATAGATCGCCGACCCGCCCTCGGCGGATCCCGACCGGCGGGGTAGCTTCCCGGCATAGCGAAAGGACGCTGCTATGACCGTTGAACTGCTGTGACCGACGACGCGGCGCGGTTCGGCGATCCCCGCATCCCAGCCGAGACGATCACCTCGCAGTCGCACCTCTTCCGACTCGGCTCGCTGGCCCCCACCATTTATGACGGTGGTTGGTTGCGGCAGGCGCACGGGGACAACTTCCCGATCCTCACCGGCCAGGAGGCCAGCATCCAGCTGATCACGTTGGAGCCCGGCGGGATTCGTGAGCCGCACTGGCATCCCAGCGCCTGGGAGATCAACCTGGTCACCGGCGGCGTCGCGACCTGGGTGCTCATCGACGGCAACGGCAACCACGAGAGCTTCGAGGCTCACGTCGATGATCTGGTGTTCGCGCCGCAGGGTTCCTTCCACTACTTCGAGAACCGCGGATCCGAGGACCTCACCGTTCTGATCATCCAGAACACCAGCGCACCGGAGGACAAGGACAACATCGGTCTGGGTCAGACTGTCAGCAAGATTCCACCGCGGGTATTGGCCGCCATCTTCGGAGTCGGCGAGGACACCTTCGATTCGTTGAAGAAGATTGACGACGCGGTCGTCATCCTGCGGTCGACCTGAGCGAGGAGTACCAACGCGTATGACAATCAACCGTCGAAAAGTGTTGGGCGGGGCGGGTATTGCCGGTGCCGCAGCTGCAACGGGCGCGGCTGTCGACCGGTTGGTTGTCGGCAGCCCCGAGAGCCACCGGACCGGCCCGGGCGACTCCGTCGTCGACGATGCGGCCCGATTCGGCGATCCGCGCATCCCGGCCGAGACGATCACCTCGCAATCGCATCTGTTCCATCTCGGCGAGCAGCCGCTCGCCAGCTATGACGGTGGCTCGTTCCAGCAGGCCAACGAGGACAACTTTCCGATCCTCACCGGCCAGGAGGCCAGCATCGTGCTGCTCACCCTGCAGCCCGGCGGCATCAGGGAACCGCACTGGCACCCAAGCGCTTGGGAACTCAACATCGTCACCAAGGGAATCGCGGCCTGGGTCATCATCGACGGCAACGGCAACCATGAGAGCTTTGACCAGAACGCCGGCGACGTCGTCTTCGCTCCGCAGGGTTCGTTCCACTACTTCGAGAACCGCGGACCCGACGAGTTGAAGATCGTGATCATCCAGAACACCAGCACCCCGGAAGACAAGGACAACATCGGCCTCGGCGAATCCCTGAGCCGTATCCCGCCACGGGTGCTCGCCGCGGTCTTCGGTGTTCCCGCGGAGACGTTCGACTCGTTCCGCAAGGTTGACAAGTCGATCGTGATCCTGCGTTCCACCTAGCCCTCCGGCGGTGCGTGCAACCGCGCGAGTGCTTCTCGAACCACACCCGAGTCGGTGGTGGTCCAGAACGGCGGCATCGACGCCCGCAGATAGCCGCCGTAGCGGGCGGTGGCCATCCGCGAGTCCAGCACCGCGACCACGCCGCGATCCTCGGCCCGGCGCAGCAGCCGCCCGGCGCCCTGGGCGAGCAACAGCGCGGCATGCGCGGCGGCCACCGCCATGAATCCGTTGCCGCCGCGCGCCGCGACGGCGCGCTGCCGCGCGGTCAGCAGCGGATCGTCCGGCCGCGGAAAGGGGATGCGGTCGATGATCACCAGCGAGCACGACGGCCCGGGCACATCCACGCCCTGCCACAGCGAGAGCGTGCCGAACAACGACGTCTGCGGGTCGGCGGCGAACTGTTCGATCAGCGCGGCGGTGCTGTCGTCGCCCTGACAGAGCACCGGGGTCGCCAGTCGCGCCCGCATCGCCTCGGCCGCGGCCTTGGCTGCCCGCATCGAGGAGAACAACCCCAGCGTGCGGCCATCGCAGGCTTCGACCAGACCGGCGATCTCGTCGAGTTGCGCGTCGGCGCCGGCACCGTCGCGTCCCGGCGGCGGCAGATGGGCGGCGATGTAGAGGATGCCCGCCCGGGCATGATCGAACGGCGAACCGGCGTCCAGGCTCTGCCAGGCGGGCCCGCCGGTCAGGCCCCACGCGTCGGCCATCGCGTCGAAGGATCCGCCGAGGGTGAGGGTGGCGGAGGTCAGCACGGTGGTGGCGGTACCGAACAGCCGCTCGCGGAGCAGGTCCGCGACCGCCAGCGGCGCCACCCGCAGCACCGGCGTCGCCGACTTCGCTGCCCGGGCCGGCCCGCGCTGCTCCTCCTGGTCGAGCCACACCACGTCGGTGCGCTCGGCGATCGCGGGTCCGTAGGAACTCAATACCCGCGCGGCGGTGTCGGCGATCTCGCTCAGCGCGGCGATCGCCTCGGTGCGCGCAGCGGCGGCCTTCGGATCCGACGGTGCCGGATCGATGGCGGCCCGTGCGGCCCCGGCCGCATCACGCAACGCCGTTAGGTACGTCGCGAGTTCCGGATCGAGGGTGTCGATGCGCCCCGGGGGGGCGTCGTGGATGGCCGAGGTGAACGTGGTGACCGCCGCGTCCAGGCGCCGGCTCAGTTCAGGGTCGACCAGCCGGGCGACCCGGCGGACCGCCACCCCGAGACCCGCTGGGGTCAGCTCGGCGGTCGCCACCGAGGTGACCCGGTCGACGAGTTCGTGGGCTTCGTCGATCACCAGTCGCCGATGCTCGGGCAGCACCGTGGCCTCGGCGATCGCGTCGATGGCCAGCAGGGCGTGGTTGGTGACGACGATGTCGGCGCGACCGGCCTCGGCGCGGGCCTTCTCGGCGAAGCAGTCGGTGCCGTATGGGCAGCGGGCCATGCCCAGGCACTCCCGCGCCGAGACACTGACCTGTGTCCAGGCCCGCTCGGAGACGCCGGGCCGCACCTCGTCGCGGTCACCTGTCTCGGTGTCCGAGGCCCACTGGTTCAGCCGTGCGACATCGCGGCCGAGCGCACTGGTGGCCCCGGGTGTGAACAGTTCCTCCTGCGGGCCGTCGGGGCCCTCGGTATCGGGACCGGTGTTGATCTTGTTCAGGCACAGATAGTTTCGGCGGCCCTTCAGCAGGGCGAAGCGCGGCCGCCGGGGCAGCACGCCGGCCAGGGCGTCGGCCAGCCTCGGCAGATCGCGGTCGACGAGTTGGCGCTGCAGTGCGATCGTGGCGGTGGAGACCACCACCGGGGACTCCTCGGTCAGCGCCTGGGCGATCGCCGGGACCAGGTAGGCCAGCGACTTGCCGGTGCCGGTGCCGGCCTGCACCGCCAGATGCTCGCCGGTGGCGAACGCCCGCGACACCGCCTCTGCCATCTGCACCTGGCCCGGTCGCTCGGTTCCGCCGACGGCGTCGACGGCCACCGCGAGCAACTCGGCGACCTCGGGCATTTCCACCTCGCTCACGGCGGCACCTGCCGGGTCGGTATCGCCGGCTCGCCGTGCGACAGGGCCAGACCCTCCCAGGGCAGGCTGCGCAGGCCCGCAGCGGCCAGGTCGCGGGCTGCCTCGAGGGAGGACTCGTTCGCGTCGGCGACGGGTTGGCCGGAACGCACCAGCGGAATCGTCAGGACCCGCGACGGCCCGTTCGGCGCCGGCGGCCGGCCAAGCGGGTGGACGACCTCCTCGACCGCGGTGCCCGACGGCCGGGAGATCCGCAGTGCGGCCTTGCGTCCGCCGTGGGATTCCTTGTGGCTGCTGCGTTTCTGCACGGGCAGACCGTCCACCTCGACCAGTTTGTAGACCATGGCCGCGGTCGGGGCGCCGGATCCGGTGACCACCGAGGTGCCGACCCCGTAGCTGTCCACCGGATCGGCCCGCAGAGCGGCGATGGAGTACTCGTCGAGATCGCCGGACACCACGATCCGGGTGCCGGTGGCGCCGAGGCCGTCGAGTTGTTCGCGCACCTGGCGGGCCAGCACGCCCAGGTCGCCGGAGTCGATGCGCACCGCGCCGAGTGCGGTGCCGGCGGCCGCGATCGCGTTGGCCACTCCGGCGCGCACGTCGTAGGTATCGACCAGCAGGGTGGTCCCGACGCCGAGGGTGGCCATCTGCGCCCGGAACGCGGCCTGTTCCCAGTCATCGGAGCCGGTGCCGGCAACGGTGTGCAGCATCGTGAATGCGTGTGCCGAGGTGCCCAGCGCCGGGACGCCGTAGCGCTGCGCCGCCGCCAGGTTTGAGCTGCCGGTGAAGCCGGCGATGTAGGCGGCCCGCGCCGCGCTGACCGCGGCCTGCTCGTGGGTGCGCCGCGAGCCCATCTCGATCAGCGGGCGGCCCGCGGCGGCGCCGACCATCCGGGCCGCCGCCGAGGCGACCGCACAGTCGTGGTTGAGGATCGACAGCGCCAGGGTCTCCAGCAGCACGCACTCGGCGAACGTGCCGCTGACCGACAGCACGGGGGAGCCCGGGAAGTACAACTCGCCCTCGGCATAGCCGTCGATGTCGCCGCCGAACCGGAAACCGCGCAGGTAGTCCAGGGTCGCGGCATCCAGGAACGTCGCCACCGAGGCCAAGGCGCTCTCGTCGAACACGAAGTCGGTCAGCGCCGCCAGTAAGCGGCCCGTTCCGGCAACCATGCCGTAGCGGCGGCCGTCGGGGAGCCGGCGGGCGAAGACCTCGAAGGTGCAGCGCCGGGCGGCGGTGCCGTCGCGCAGGGCGGCCTCGAGCATGGTCAGCTCGTACTTGTCGGTCAACAGCGCCGCCGTCACACGGCAACGGTAGCGGCTGGGCGACATCGGTCGGATCGCCTCACACCGGAGCCGTTTCGCCGTCGGCTCGCTATCCTGATCCCATGGGCGCGTCAGCAGCACCGACCCGGCCGGGTACCAGCACGGTCCAGGAGACCGATCACCTCGAAGCCACGGACGCACCGTGGGTCACCATCGTCTGGGACGACCCCGTCAACCTGATGAACTATGTGACCTACATCTTCCGCAAGCTGTTCGGCTACAGCGAACCGCACGCCACCAAGCTCATGATGCAGGTCCACCAGGAGGGCAAGGCCGTGGTGTCCGCGGGCCCGCGGGAGTCCATGGAGATCGATGTCGCAAAACTGCACGCCGCCGGACTGTGGGCGACCATGCAGCAGGACCGCTGAAGCGGCGCTGGGAAACAACGTGCGCAAGTGGCGGCGGGTCGAGACCGCGCAGGGTCCCCGATTCGTGTCCACCCTGGCGCCGCACGAGGTGGCGTTACTGAGGAACATGGCCACCTCGGTGCAGGAGATGCTCGACGCGCGGCAGTCCGCCGCGCCGTCGGATCCCCTCGAGCAGATCACCGGCATTCGCACCGGCAACGCGGCCCCGCCGGAGGATGCGACCACCCGGCGACTACTGCCCGATTTCGTTCACGCAGACAGCGGCCGGCCCGCCGATGACAACAGCGCGTTGCGCAGCCTGCACGAACCGCACATCATCGACGCTAAAATCGCAGCGGCGCAACGTCTTCTGGATAGCCTGCCCGAGGGCGGCGGGCGGCTGGAACTGAGCGAGACCGACGCCGGCGCGTGGATTGCGGCGGTCAACGACATCCGGTTGGCGCTGGGGACCATCCTGGGTATCAGCCAGGACGGACCGGATCAACTGCCGGCGGGGCACCCGATGGCCACCCACCTAGACGTCTATCAGTGGCTGACTGTGTTGCAGGAGTACCTGGTTTTGGGATTGATGGGTAAGCCGCTTCGATGACCGGGTCGATCACCGATGTGGGTGGTGTTCGCGTCGGCCACCATCACCGGTGCGACCCGGAGGCGACCGTCGCCGACTTCTCCTCGCCCGATCACCCGTCACCCGGAAGTGGATGGGCTTGTGGCACAACGGTTGTCGTGGCCCCGCCGGGAACGGTCGGTGCCGTGGACGTGCGCGGTGGCGCTCCCGGCAGCCGGGAGACCGAACTGCTTGAGCCGTCCAACAGCATCCGACATGTCGACGCCGTCGTCCTGACCGGCGGCAGCGCGTTCGGACTGGCCGCGGCCGACGGAGTGATGCGCTGGCTCGAGGAGCAGGGCCGCGGCGTGCAGATGAAGGGCGGCACCGTGCCGATCGTGCCGGCCGCGGTGATCTTCGATCTCCCGGTCGGCGGGTGGGCGAACCGCCCGACCGCGGAGTTCGGGTATGCCGCCGCCGCGGACGCCGGCGTCGACGTTGCGGTGGGCTGTGCGGGCGCCGGCATGGGCGCGCGGGCCGGGGTGCTCAAGGGCGGCGTGGGCACCGCCTCTGTCGTGCTGGAATCCGGTGTGACGGTCGGGGCGATCGTGGTGGTCAACTCCGCCGGTGAGGTGGCCGACACCGCGACCGGACTGCCGTGGATGTCGGACCTGGTCGCCGATTTCGGGTTGCTTCCGCCGCCGCCAGGGCAGATCGCCGCCTTCGCCGCGCGCCATCGCGACGCCAGCCCGTTGAACACCACCATCGCGGTGGTCGCCACCGACGCCGTGTTGAGCAAGGCGGGTTGCCACCGCGTCGCCGTCGCCGCTCAGGACGGTCTGGCCCGGGCGATCCGGCCGGCCCACACCCCGTTGGACGGCGACACCGTGTTCGTCCTCGCGACCGGCGCGGTCGAGGTGGAACCCGCGCCCGACACCCCGGCGGCGATGGCCCCCGAGACCGCGTTGGTGACCGCGGTGGGTGCGGCCGCGGCGGACTGCTTGGCCCGCGCGGTGCTGACCGGGGTGCTGGCCGCCGTGCCGGTGGCCGGTATCCCGACCTACCGTGGCATCTTGCCCGGTGCCATCCCGGAAGGACTGCCATGGGAATGACCGAGACTCCACCCACCAAATGGCCGGCGTGGAAGACCGGCGGCGCGACCATCGTCACCTTCGTCGCACTGCTCTATCTCATCGAGATCATCGACCAGCTCAGCGGACATTCGTTGGACCGCAACGGAATCCGGCCGCTGGAGACCGACGGGCTCTCGGGCATCCTGTTCGCGCCCCTGCTGCACGCCGACTGGCGCCACCTGCTGGCCAACACGGTGCCCGCGCTGGTGCTCGGCTTCCTGGTGACGCTGGCCGGGCTGGGCCGCTTCGTGTGGGCCACGGCGATCATCTGGATCCTCGGCGGCCTGGGCACCTGGCTGATCGGCGGGTTGGGCAGCTGCGACCTGCCCACCAATCACATCGGTGCCTCCGGTCTGATCTTCGGCTGGCTGGCCTTCCTGCTGGTGTTCGGCTGGCTGACCCGGCACATCTGGCAGATCGTCACCAGCATCGTGGTGCTGTTCGTCTACGGCGGCATCCTCTTGGGTGCGGTGCCGGTGCTCAACGGCTGCGGCGGGGTGTCCTGGCAAGGCCACCTGTGCGGGGCGGTCGCCGGCGTGCTCGCCGCCTACTGGCTGTCCCGTCCGGAGCGCGAGGCCCGGCAGGCCCGCCGGGCCGGGCAGCCGCCGGGGCTGGCGTCGTGATCGATCCGCTCGCGCCGGTCGGCATCTTCGACTCCGGCGTCGGTGGGCTGACGGTGGCCCGCTCGATCATTGACCAGTTGCCCGACGAGAACATCATCTACGTCGGCGACACCGCCCACGGGCCGTACGGGCCGTTGAGTATCCCGGTGGTGCGCGCGCACGCGCTGGCAATCGCCGACGATCTGGTGGCGCGCGGGGTCAAGGCCATCGTGATCGCCTGCAACACCGCCTCGGCCGCGTGTCTGCGCGACGCCCGGGAGCGCTACGACGTGCCCGTGGTCGAGGTGATCCTGCCTGCCGTCCGACGGGCGGTGGCCACCACCCGGTCGGGGCGCATCGGCGTGATCGGCACCGAGGCGACCGTCGGCTCGGGCGCCTACACCGACGCCTTCACCGCCGCGCGCGATGTCGAGGTGACCGCGGTGGCCTGTCCGCTGTTCGTCGATTTCGTCGAACGCGGCGTCACCAGCGGCCGCCAGGTGCTGGCGTTGGCCAAGGATTACCTGGAACCGCTGCAGCGCGCCGAGGTCGACACCCTGGTCTTGGGCTGCACGCACTACCCGCTGTTGTCCGGGGTGATCCAACTTGCCATGGGGGATTCGGTGACCCTGGTGTCGAGTGCGGAGGAGACCGCCAAGGACCTGCTTCGGGTGCTCACCGAGAAGGACGCGTTGCGCCCGCACGACGCCCCGGCGCCCACCCGGATCTTCGAAGCCACCGGCGATCCGGAGCCCTTCACCGCGCTGGCGGCGAGATTCCTGGGGCCGGCCATCACCGGGGTGCACTCGGCTCCCACCCGGTGAACGCGCCGCACTGACGTGGAACCGGTTGTTGGCATGGCAAGCTAGGCGCTGTGCAGATCACGGTGCTGGGTTGCTCCGGCAGTGTCGTGGGACCCGATTCGCCAGCATCGGGGTATCTGCTGACCGCACCGGGCACCCCGCCATTGGTGATCGATTTCGGCGGTGGCGTGCTGGGCGCGTTGCAACGGCACGTCGACCCCAACACGGTGCACGTGTTGCTGTCACACCTGCACGCCGACCATTGCCTTGACCTGCCGGGGTTGTTCGTGTGGCGGCGCTACCACCCGAGGCCGGCCACCGAACGCGGATTGATGTACGGCCCCAGTGACACCTGGGCCCGGCTGGCCGCCGCGTCGTCCCCGATGGGCGGCGAGCTGGACGACTTCACCGACCTCTTCGAGGTGCGGCACTGGACCGACGGGGAGGTGGTGCAGATCGGCACCCTGACCGTGCTGCCCCGTCTGGTCAGCCACCCCACCGAATCCTTCGGATTGCGGATCACCGACCCGGACGGATCCACCCTCGTCTACAGCGGAGACACCGGAATCTGCGACCCACTGATCGATTTGGCTTGCGGCGCAGACGTTTTGCTGTGCGAGGCGTCCTGGACGGACTCTCCGGAGCGGCCCCGACATCTGCACATGTCCGGTACCGAGGCCGGCCGCGTCGCCAGGTCGGCCAGAGTCGGTAAGTTGCTGCTGACCCACATTCCGCCCTGGACGTCGCGCGAGGAAGTAGTCGCCGAGGCGATGGCCGAGTTCGACGGTCCGGTGCATGCGGTGGTGGCCGGCGAG